>DATGQC010000507.1:0-6266 GCA_035304425.1 Advenella sp. | reverse complement strand
TTATCTGATGGCGTTGCGCCAGGCGATATTATTGGTTTGTGGCTCAATCGCGGCAGCCAGCTGTTGATTGCGCAACTGGCAATTACCAAGGCGGGAGCGGCATGGCTTCCCTTTGATGCCGATACGCCTGTCGAACGTGTCGCGGTCTGTCTTGAAGATGCCGGCGCGCGAGGTATTATTGCCGACAGGCAATATATCTGCGCAGGCGATGCGGGCAGAGACATAACCCATTGGCATCCCGATGATCTGACCAGGCGCGTTGGTCAGCCTGTGTTGCGCCGGCAGGGTGTGTTGCCGTCGGATCCGGCATACTTGATCTATACGTCGGGATCCACCGGCAAGCCCAAAGGCATCGCGATTCGTCACGAGAATATCTGTCCCTTCCTGCGCAGTGAAAACCATATACTGGGAGTCGCCCATTATGATTTGGTGTATCAGGGGTTTTCTGTGGCCTTTGATATGTCGTTCGAGGAAATCTGGATTTCCTGGCTGGCCGGCGCCAGCCTGTGGATTGCACCCAAGCAGGTGGCTGCCGATCCGGTCGGGCTGCCGGCAGTGTTGCAAAAAACCGGTGTTACCGTATTGCACGCAGTGCCGACGCTGCTGGCCATGTTTGCTGGAGTCCCGGAAAGCCTGCGGATCATCAATATGGGCGGTGAAATGTGTCCGGATGCCCTGGTCGCCAGGCTGGATAACGGCCGCATTCGTCTTTTCAATACCTATGGTCCGACGGAAACGACCGTATCGGCAACGCTTGAGCAACTGTCCATCGACAAGCCGGTGACCATTGGCGCACCGTTGCCTAATTACGGTTTGGCTGTGCTGGATGAGCAACAGCAGTTGGTGCCTGTCAATGAGGTGGGAGAGCTGTGCATTTTCGGTCCTGGCGTGGCGCATGGCTATATGGGGCGCGCCGATCTGACCGTGGAGAAGTTCCTGAACAACCCGTTTGCCGAAGGGGAACAGGAAGCGCGCTTGTACCGGACCGGTGATCTGGCTCGGATACTGCCGGGGGGAGTCATTGAGTGCCTGGGGCGCGTGGACGATCAGATCAAGATCCGTGGCTTTCGCGTTGAGCTGGGCGAAATCGAAGCTGCGCTTGCAGAGCAAACGGGCGTGGCTACGGCCGCAGTGCTGGTGTGCAAGATGGCAGGGGTGGACCAGTTGGTGGCGTGGATCGTGGCTGAACCCGGGCAGGAAAAATTATTACCGTCCAGCACTAATCTGCGCAATATTCTGAAGACGCGTCTGCCGGCCTATATGATCCCGGCTTTTTTTGAATACACCGATAGTGTGCCACGCCTGGTTTCCGGCAAGATCAATCGCAAGGCGCTGGCGCAGATGCCGGTTCATACCAGGCCGGATGCGGGGCTGGCGTCAGACGAACCGCAAAATGACGCGCAAAAAACATTGTTCGAGGTCTTGCGTACACTCTTTCCCGGCCAGGAAATTCACTTGCAGGCGGATTTTTTCTCGGATATGGGCGGCCATTCCCTGCTGGCCGCGCAATTGGTATCGCTGGTTCGCGGCGTGCCCAGATTTGCTGCCCTGACGGTGCAGGATGTGTATCAGAAGCGGACCGTGCAGGCCATTGCCGAATGCATGCAACGCGCCGATACGCAACAATCTGCAACGCAGGCGCCGCTGCCATTTGCGCCTTCGCCGAACAACGCATGGCGCCGCCGACTGGCTTGCGGGATCGCCCAGTTTGCCGCCGTACCCTTTTTGATTACGCTGTCCATCATGCAGTGGCTGGCGCCTTTTTTTACATACCATAATCTTACGGGTGAAATGGCAGACAGCACCTGGTATGCCATCGGGATGTCATTCATTGTCTTTATAGCAGTCTATTTGCTCAGTTTTGTGCTGGCTATCCTGGGCCGGCAATTGCTTACTGCAGGGATAAAACCAGGTCGTTATCCTTTATGGGGCATTACTTTTTTTCGTTGGTGGCTGTCGGATCGGCTGGCTCATGTGGCGCCCCTTTATCTGATTGCCGGAACGCGCATTTATGCTGCCTATTTGCGATGCATGGGCGCCCGGATCGGACGCGAAGTCATGCTCAGTTCCATGACGGTTCGCGTGCCTTCAATGCTGACGATCGAAGATGGCGCCAGTGTAGGCGCAGAGGTCCATATTGAAAACGCCCGGGTGCAGAACGGGCAACTGGTGCTGGGCACTGCGCATATCGGGAAGAATGCCTATGTGGGTTCCTATTGTGTGCTGGAGGGCAATACCGAGATTGCACATGACGGTAGATTGAACGGTCTGTCTTCGCTTTACGATGGCCAGCGCATTGGCGCGGCGCAGGTTTGGGAGGGGTCGCCTTCCAGAATGATTGACAGCGATTATGGTTCCGATCTGCCGCCAAGGCCCGCACCTGGCCCGGGCCGGATTGCCTTTGAATGGCTTTTCTATACGCTGGGCAGTCTGTCCATTGCTTTGCTTTTTTTTACGCCCCTGTTTCCAACCTTTATATTTATAGACCTGGTGGATCCGAATTTTGATTATGACAATTTCCTGTTATCGGGCATTAAATATTTCATGATTGCCATCCCGGCTTCATTCGTGCTGATTCTGTTTACTGCACTGCTCTCGGCGTTGGTGCGCTGGCTGGCCTTGCCTAAAATGCAGCCAGGATGCTACTCGGTATATAGCGCGCTGTACTATCGAAAATGGCTGATCAACCAGATACAGGCGGCCAGCCTGCATACCCTGCATGGCGTATATGCGACGGTATTTGCCTCGTCATGGTATCGGCTGCTGGGGGCACGGATCGGCAAAAACGCCGAAATTTCAACCATCATGGGAGCTGCGCCCAATATGCTTACGCTGGGCGATGACGCGTTCATTGCCGATGCCGTCATGCTGGGAGACGACGAAGTGGATGGCGGCTGGATGACTATTCGCAACACGGTTATTGGTCATCGCAGCTTTATCGGCAATGGCGCCTATGTGCCCGACGGCACAGTGGTTGCGCCCAATGTTCTGATTGGCGTGCAAACACGTGCGCCGCAAAGCGAGCAGATGAAACCGGGCGACACCTGGTTCGGCTCGCCGCCGATCATCCTGCCGGCCCGTGAAATGATGACGCGATTTGGCGAACAATCGACCTTTCATCCCACTATGGGTCGTCGGGTGGGGCGCGCTTTTGTCGAGTCTCTGCGCATTGTCCTGCCAATGGCATTTACCATATGTGCGGGATACTTGATTGTTTATGACGTGGTCCGTTATGAGTCCATGGTTTCCGTCATGCAGTCACTGCCTTCCCTGATGCGCGATGGTCTTTGGTATGGCATCAGTTCGTTTGTCCTGGTGGTGTTGCTCAAATGGCTCCTGTTACAGCGCTATCGGCCGACCTCGGCGCCCATGTGGTCTTTGTATGTATGGGTCAGCGAAGCGGTAACGAACGTGTATGAATCGATGGCGGTCTCCAATTTTCTCGATTATCTTCGGGGGACGGTATTTCTGCCGTTTCTGATGCGCCTGCTGGGCGTGCGCATCGGCAGGGGCGTGTATCTGGACACCACAGATATGACCGAGTTCGACTGTGTGCATATTGGTGATTACGCCGAACTTAACGGTTTGTCCGGACCGCAAACCCATTTGTTCGAAGATCGCGTCATGAAAATCGGCGAGGTATATATAGAGCAAGGTGTTAATTTGCGGGCGCGCAGCACGATCCTGTATGGAAGCCGGGTGGGACAAGGCGCGCTGATCGGCCCGCTGACC
Organism: Advenella sp.; assembly: GCA_035304425.1. Lineage (GTDB taxonomy): Bacteria > Pseudomonadota > Gammaproteobacteria > Burkholderiales > Burkholderiaceae_B > Advenella. The sequence continues at coordinate 2,534 of DATGQC010000507.1, read as the reverse complement.
ACAGTCATGAAGGGCGAGTCTATTCCTGCCAATACCAGTTGGATTGGCTCGCCGGCCCGGAACTGGCAGCAACATCAGAGGCAGGCAAATGATGCGACCGCAGGCGGGGCGGGCAAGCGCGAGACCGACGTTCGGGTTGAGGTCATGGTTTGATGACCGATCTGCCGGATCGCAACGGTCGGCAGAAGGCGGGTGTGGCCCCGCCATACCATATTTTGTTTGGATATGGGGGATTCCCACCGCAAAACAGCCGTTTTTCAGTTAAACTACTATGTCTTATATAAGACTCGTTTATCCAACGATGGTCTTTATGTTTTTTACTTGTGGGTTACGGAGCCAGCATGTCTTACCAGCACATCAAAGTCCCTTCATCGGGCGAAAAAATTACGGTCAACGCCGACTTTTCTCTGAATGTCCCTGACCAGCCGATCATCCCATTCATCGAAGGCGACGGCACCGGTGCCGATATCACGCCTGTGATGCTCAAGGTTGTGGACGCTGCTGTCGAAAAAGCTTACAGCGGTAAACGTAAAATCCACTGGATGGAAATCTACGCTGGTGAAAAATCCACTAAAGTATATGGCTCCGATGTCTGGCTGCCCGAAGAAACGCTGGACGCGGTAAAAGACTACGTGGTTTCCATCAAGGGTCCGCTGACCACGCCGGTTGGCGGTGGCATCCGTTCGCTGAACGTGGCGCTGCGCCAGCAACTGGATCTGTACGTCTGCCTGCGTCCGGTACGCTACTTCAAAGGTGTGCCTTCGCCCGTACGCGAGCCGGAAAAAACCGATATGGTCATTTTCCGTGAAAACTCTGAAGACATCTATGCCGGTATCGAATTCGAAGCAGAATCGGACCAGGCCAAGAAACTGATTGCGTTCCTGCAGAACGAACTGGGCGTCAAGAAAATCCGTTTCCCGCAGACTTCCGGTATCGGCGTCAAGCCCGTATCGCGCGAAGGAACTGAACGTCTGGTGCGCAAGGCGATCCAGTACGCGATCGACAACGACAAGCCAAGCGTGACTATCGTTCACAAAGGCAACATCATGAAGTTCACCGAAGGTGGCTTCCGTGACTGGGCCTACGAACTGGCACAGAAAGAATTCGGCGCCGAGCTGATTGATGGCGGTCCATGGAGCAAAATCAAGAATCCACGTACAGGCAAAGAAATCATCATCAAGGATTCCATCGCCGATGCCTTCCTGCAGCAAATCCTGTTGCGTCCTGCCGAGTACTCTGTGATTGCCACATTGAACCTGAACGGCGACTATGTGTCCGACGCGCTGGCGGCGCAGGTTGGTGGTATTGGCATCGCTCCTGGCGCCAACCTGTCCGACTCGGTTGCCATGTTCGAAGCAACCCATGGTACAGCGCCCAAATATGCGGGCAAAGACTACGTGAACCCAGGCTCAGAAATCCTGTCTGCGGAAATGATGCTGCGTCACATGGGCTGGACTGAAGCGGCCGATCTGATCATCTCTTCAATGGAAAAATCCATTCTGTCCAAAAAAGTCACTTATGACTTTGCCCGTTTGCTCGAAGGCGCAACGCAAGTGAGCTGCTCCGGTTTTGGTCAGGTCATGATCGAAAATATGTAATACCGGCTGACGGTTTACGTCGGTTTTAAAACCCGCATGGTGTATGCCATGCGGGTTTTTTGTTGGGCGTTCAACGTCGCTGCAAGCGTGCAGATCCGTCTTTACCGACGCGCTTGCCGCCCAGGGTTTGTTGTCCGGCAGCCGGTTTGGCGTGGCTTTACCGGATAGTCAGGGTTTTCATAATCAGTAATGACTACTATTGTATTCTCTTGTATTCAATAGTATATTTATTGTCGAATTCTATTTTCGGAGACCAAGCAATGACCGTGTTCAAACCCTGTGTGCTGGCTGCTGTACTGGCCGCCAGTCCGTTTGCCGCACCCGCGGCCTATCCAGAACAGCCCATCCGTCTTGTGGTGCCGCATCCGGCTGGCGGTTCGTCGGATATTCTGGCCAGAACCATGGCTGCCGCCATGTCAAAGGACCTGGGGCAGTCCGTTGTGGTGGAAAACAAAGGTGGCGGTAACGGCGCGATTGCAGCCCAGTCGGTGGCAGGCGCCAAGCCTGACGGTTACACGCTGTTGCTTGCGACGGCCAGTACGCACGGAATCAATCCGACGCTATACAGGAAACTCAATTACGATGCCATCAAGGATTTTGCGCCGGTCACGCTGTTTGCGACTGTCCCCAATGTGCTGGTGGTGGGCAATGCGCACAAGCAGATGAGCGGGCTCAAGGATCTGATTGCATATATGAAGGCCAATCCCGGCAAGACCAATATGGGGTCTGCCGGCAGCGGCACGCCCGGTCATCTGGCCGGTGTCATGCTCAAGGACGCAAAGCATCTGGATCTGGTGCATGTGCCGTTCAAGGGCGGAGCGCCTGCGATCAGCGCGCTGATCGGGGGGCAGACAGATTTCATGTTTACCACCATTCCGGGCGCGATTGGGCATATCAAGGCTGGCTCCATTAAGGCGCTGGCGGTGTCCTCGGCCG
>DATGQC010000506.1:0-8497 GCA_035304425.1 Advenella sp. | reverse complement strand
GGTCCATGCGCCACCCAGCAGGGCGATCAGCATGAACAACAGTTCACCGGCGAACATATTACCGAACAACCGCATACCGAGAGAAACGGTTTTCGCTGCGTATTCGATGATATTGAGCAACAAATTGAAAGGCGACAACAGAACAGCGGCAAAGCCATGCGCATGAAACGGCGCAGTAAACAGCTCTTTCACAAAACCGCCGCCGCTCTTGATTTTGATACCGTAGTAAAAAGACAGCAACAGCACAGCCAGAGACATGCCCATTGGAACGTTCAAGTCGGCTGTAGGAAGAATACGATGATAATAAAGTGGACCGGGTGCGTGATGATCGCCAGCCAGACCGAGCCAGCCGAGTATGGCGCCGGGCAGATCAACCGGGATCAGGTCCAGCGCATTCATCAGCGTGACCCACAAAAACACGGTCAGCGCCAACGGCGCAATGAACTTGCGTGAAACTTCATTATGAACAATGCTTTTGGCCTGGTCATTGACCATATCAACAACCATTTCGACGCCAGCCTGAAAACGACCTGGTACGCCATTGGTCGCGCGGCGGGCTGCCAGCCACAGCAGGAATACGACAACCAGACCCGTGGCCAGAGACCAGAACACGGAGTCGTAATTGATAACGCTCATATCCAGAATGCTGGTTTGCGGATGACCCGTATTGTTCAGGTGCGCCAGGTGATGCTGGACATAAGCTGACTGAGGCGATACTTCGGCAGATGCAGCCATTTAGTACGTACTCCAAATTCGCAACCGGTTCAGGCTGCATTTTGATTTATCCCATTTATGTCTGACTACCTGAGTTTATTCAACACAAGCAACAGAACATACCCCTTCAATACAACAACAAGCCCAATCAGCAATGCAGGCCAGACAAGGTAGGCTCCCGCGAACCTGACCACCAAGGCCAGCAAAGCCAGCGTGCCGCCAATCTTCAGCGCTTGCGTCCAGAAGAACGTAAGTGCACCGGCGTTAGCCTGACTGTAAATCTTTACAAGCATATGAAGAGCAGCGAACGAGGATGGGATCAGATAAACCAACCCCCCGGCCAGCGCCGATAGCGCTGCATAGCCCCCCGCGACAAGCCAGCTTACCAGCGCCGTCACCAGCAGCAACGCCGCTTGCGCCAGCACCAGATTAACCAGGCCCCTTGCCGCCCTTGCGTTCATCCTGGCCCGCTCTTGTGGAGTCAGACTCAGTGGACGCGCTTCCTGTGGCGTTGTTTGTGCTTTTTCCGACATTACCGGCGCAGCCTTTCCTACTGCGATGTGTTGGTTATTGGCAACGGGCGTATTTACGGACCCCCCGGACTGCAAAACCGACCTTTCCGGCAAATGCTTCGTACGATCTGGTGCGATGGCTCCCGTTGGATGACTCATGCCGATGGATGATTCATAAAAGTAAAGCCCCCGCGCCGTTCATGACGGTTTTTAGCATTCAGTTAAGCCATAGAAGTATATCTTATATTTCAAGTCATAGGCAAGACGCGGGGACGTTTTCTTACATATTATTGAAGGCAGGCGCGCGCTTGCCAACAAAGGCGTCCATCCCCTCTTTCTGGTCCTTTGTCGCAAACGTTGCGTGAAATACACGGCGCTCGAACAACAACCCCTGCTCCAGTGTTGTTTCCAGCGCCACATTGACGCATTCCTTGGCCATCATGAGCGTGGTTTGCGACATGTCCGCCATGCCCTGTGCGATTTTAATCACTTCTTCCAGGAAATTCTCGACCGGCAGGACCCGGGCAACCAGCCCGGCGCTTTCGGCTTCCCTGGCGTCCATCATGCGCCCGGTAAGCACCAGATCCATGGCCTTGGCCTTGCCTACTGCGCGGGTCAGCCGTTGCGTGCCGCCCAGACCGGGAATCGTACCCAGCTTGATTTCGGGCTGACCGAAGCGGGCGTTTTCGGCTGCGTAGATGGTGTCGCACATCATGGCCAGCTCACAGCCGCCACCCAGGGCATAGCCCGACACCGCCGCAATGACCGGCTTACGGATGACATTCTTCATGGTTTCCCAGTCGCCGCAAATGTAATTGCTCTTGTAGACATCCATATAGTCCCAGTCTTTCATGGCCGAGATATCTGCACCGGCAGCAAACGCCTTGTCGGAGCCGGTCAAAACAATGACATTGATATTGCTGTCCGCCTGCATGGCGAGCAAGGCCTGGCTGAGTTCGTGCATCAACTCATTGCTAAGCGCGTTCAGCACCTTGGGACGATTGATGGTAATGACGCCGACAGCGCCCTCGACACGCGATATGACAAATTGTTCCGACATGCTTTGGTCTCCCTGTGAGTATTCCGATAGTCACTGAAATTGTGTCGAATATTGTAGCCACTGAATGGTCAAAAAACGACAAACCTTCGGTTTTTGCTATAGTTACTCATTAACTTCTCCATTTTACCGAGTCAGAATGCCTTCCGTTTCCTATCAGATCACGCCCGCCGACCCCGCCGCCCATTATTTCGATGTCCAGATCACTATTGACAATCCCGACCGTCGCGGCCAGGTTGTATCGCTGCCGGCGTGGATTCCCGGAAGTTATCTGATACGGGATTTTTCCCGACACATTCACAGCCTGACCGCAAAAAGCGGCCGGTCTGCGTTGACGATCAAAAAACTGGACAATCACACCTGGCAGGTAGCGCCCTGCTCCCGCCGCCTGACACTCAGCTATCGGGTCTACGCCTGGGATCTGTCAGTGCGTTGCGCCCATCTGGATCAAACTCACGGTTTTTTCAATGGCACCAGCGTTTTCCTGAAAGTCCATGGCCGCGAAAAGCAACCCTGTCTGGTCACGATCGAACCAGGCAGCAGCACCCGTCACTGGCGCGTTTATACCAGCCTGCGGCCGGCGCGCCGTGGCCGGCAGACAACCCTGCCCCACCGGTTTGGGGTGTATACGGCGCCCGATTACGATGCGCTGGTGGACCATCCGGTCGAGATGGGCACCCCACACGTGGAAACGTTTACGGTATGCGGGGCCAGACACGAAATGGTGTTTACCGGCGTTTTGCCCAACGTCGACTTCAAGCGCATTGCACGCGACACCGCGAAAATCTGCGAGACCCAGATCCGCTTTTTTGAGCCACGCAGCCAGCGCGCACCGTTTCTGGACAGCGCTGATCGCTATGTGTTCATGACTTACGTGACCGGAAAGGATTATGGCGGTCTGGAGCATCGCGCTTCTACGGCGCTGGTGGCCTCCCGCCAGGACCTGCCCGTGATCGGCAACGATGAGCGCAGCGAAGGCTATACCGGTTTTCTCGGACTGGTCAGCCATGAATATTTTCATACCTGGAATGTCAAGCGCATTAAGCCGCAGGCTTTTGTTCCCTATGACCTGTCGCGCCCCAACCTGACCAGCCTGTTGTGGATTTTTGAGGGTTTCACGTCTTACTACGACGACCTGATGCTGCTGCGCGCCGGTGTTGTAGACGAAACCGACTATCTGCGGTTGCTGGCCAAAACCATTACCGGGGTACATCGGGCGCCGGGGCGCTTCAGGCAGAGCGTGGCCGACAGCTCCTTTGATGCATGGAATCGCTATTACCGCCAGGACGAGAGCGCCATCAATAATATCGTCAGCTACTATACAAAAGGGTCTCTGGTGGCACTGGCGCTGGATCTGAGCATTCGCAACGCCACCGGCAACCGCAAGTCCCTGGACGATGTAATGCGGTTGCTGTGGGATCGTTATGGCCGCCGCTTTTACCAGTCACGCCAGCGCGGCTTGCAGGAGGATGAATTTGCAGCCCTGCTCAGGCAGGCGACGGGCGTGGATTTACAATCATTCATTCACTCGGCCACCGAACAAACAGCCGATCTGCCACTGGCATCTTTACTGGAAAAACAAGGCATCAGCCTGTCCTGGGAGACCGAGCGCCGCGCGCCAGGCATTGGCGCCACCATGCGCGCCACGGCAGGCGGCGAACCGGGGCTGGCGCAGGTTATCGAAGGCGGCGCAGCGCACGCGGCAGGTCTGTCGGCCGGCGATATTTTGCTGGCGATGGACGGCCTGCGCATTGACGCGACAAACTGGGAGAAACAGCTGGATCGTTACCAGGCCGGGCAGCAAGTACGTATTCATTATTTCAGACGTGACGAACTGCGCAGCACGCAACTTACGCTACAGGCGCCAGCTCATGACAAATGCAATTTAGCCAGGCAATCTGCCAGCCAGGACAGCAATTAATGATCGCGCCCAGCACACACCGGGCAGGCAGGATTGCGCTCCAGCAGCAGCGTCTGCCATTGCATGGACAGCGCGTCGAGCATCATCAGCCGACCACGCAGGTTATCGCCCGCGCCCAGCAATGTTTTGATCGTTTCGGCTGCCTCGACGCTGCCGATAATACCCACCAGCGGCGCAAAAACGCCCATGGTGGCGCAGTTGTCCGTTTGCAGATTGTCTGAAGGAGGAAAGGCACAGGCATAGCAGGGCGAATCTGGGTGGCGCGTGTCAAACACCGTCACCTGGCCGGCGAAACGGATTGCCGCGCCCGACACGAAGGGCTTGGATTGCGCAACGCACACTTCATTGATGGCCTGGCGCGTGCGAAAATTATCGGTGCAGTCCACGATAATATCGACTCCGGCAAGCAGTTGCGCCAGACGCTCGGAATCGACCCGCTCGACGATCGTTTCCACCACACAATCGGGGTTGATCTCGGCAATGGCCGCCCGCGCCGACGCCGCCTTGCTCTGGCCAATACGCGCCGTGGTATGGATGATCTGCCGCTGCAAATTCGACAGTTCTACCTGATCGTCGTCCACCAGCACCAACCGGCCAACGCCGGCAGAGGCCAGATACGCAGCCACTGGCGAGCCCAGGCCGCCAAGCCCGAGGATCAGCACGGCACTGGCAAGCAGTTTTTCCTGGCCCTCGATGCCGATGGCATCAAGCATCAGATGTCGCGCATAGCGCAGCAGCTGGTTATCGTCCATTGCTATTTTCCTGGTGGCTGCGCGGGCGCGGCGGGCTTGACAGCATCGGCCGGCGCCTTGCGCTCCGCAGGCGACGGCTTGGACGGCTCGGCCTTATCAGGCTGATCTGCATCAGCAGGCTCGCTCGTAGCGGGCTCCTGCTTAGCCGGCTGGCGACCCTTATCCTGCCCCGGTTTGCCGGTCTCGCCGGAAGCCGCATCAATGGATTTTTGCTCTGCCCGCTTCTGCTGCTCGCTCAGTTGCTTCTGAACAACCGGCGCGCCACCCTTGACCGGCTTGCCCAGCAGCTTGTTCACCGCCTGCGCCAGCTGAAAGTCATCTTCCGAGCCGAACTCAAAGACCTGCTGGTCTTCGGCCGCTTCGTCGGGTTTGATTGAAGTAGTGCCCTTGACTTCCCCATTTTCCCCCGCCTGCTCATTGCTCAAATGCTCGGCCAGGTCGGCCTCGCGCGGGAAGCTGAACAGATCGCCTTTCTCGGTATCTGTTACCACGATATCCGGGACAATGCCGGTAGCCTGAATGGAGCGCCCGGAAGGGGTGAAATACCGCGCCGTAGTCAGCTTGAGCGCAGTGTTATCGTCTAGCGGCATCACCACCTGAACCGAACCCTTGCCGAAACTGCGGTTGCCCATGACCGTCGCCCGTTTGTGGTCCTGCAACGCGCCAGCGACAATCTCTGCAGCCGATGCCGAACCAACATTGATCAATACCACCATAGGAACCGTTCTGGTCCAGGCAGGCAGATCTTTCAGATAATCGCTCGAATTGTGAACATAGTCCCTGGCATCCGCCTTGAACACATGCGAATCCTGATCGTCGCGGGACTTGGTAGACACCACATTGATGCCAGGCTTAAGAAATGCTGCCGACACGCCAATGGCGCCGGTCAGCAGCCCGCCCGGATCGTTGCGCAAATCCAGCACCAGGCCTTTGGGCTTGCCCTTGGCGTCCAGCTGTTTCAAATGCGTCGCCAGGTCGGGACCGGTGCGTTCCTGGAACTGCGATACCCGCACATAGGCGATTGCATCAGGCAACATTTTGCTGCGCACGCTTTGCACCTTGATCACCGCCCGCACCAGATCAAAGTCCAGTTGTTTGCCGGTGGAAGGACGGTTGACCGAAAGCTTGATCGAGGTCCCCACGTCTCCCCTGAGATTTTTCACCACATCGTTCAGGGGTTTGCCTTCCATGCTTTCACCATTGATGCCGGTAATAATATCGCCTGGCATGATGCCTGCCTTGGCCGCTGGCGTATCCTCAATAGGTGAAATGATTTTCACAAACCCTTTTTCGGGACCGATTTCAATACCCAGTCCACCGAACTCGCCGTCGGTGGACACTCGCATCTCTTCATACTCGAGTTCATCCAGATAGGCCGAATGCGGGTCAAGATCCTGAACCATGCCCTTGATCGCAGATTCGATCAGTTTCTGATCCTCTATTGGCTCGACATAACTGTTTTTGATCGCGGCGTACACGCGCGCAAAGCGCTGCAACTCGGCAAATGGCAAGGATTCTTCAGCCGGCAGCGGCGCATGGGTCTCTGGCGCGGGAATCATCTGCCGCGCCGGATTGACCGGCTTCTGTTGAGACAACGCCACAGGCGAATAGGCAATACCAGCCTGAATCAGTCCGATGATAATGACATACGACAACGGGCGCACTGCAAACAATTTCATAGCGTCTTCCGGATAAATGCGCGGCACCGTTACCGGGCCAGCCAGCTTATGGGATCTACCGGCGTAGACCCTTGTCTGATTTCAAAATAGAGGCCTGGGTCAACCTGCCCCCCCGTAGCGCCGACACGGGCAATGGTCTGGCCAATGCGCACGCGGTCGCCCACTCGTTTGCTCAGGCTCTGATTGTAACCATACACACTCAGGTACCCGTTCTGGTGATCCACAATGATCAGGTTACCAAATCCCTGAACCCACGACGCGTAGACCACACTGCCGCTGCCAACCGCCTTGACCGGCGTGCCGCTACCAGCCCGAATCAGAATGCCTCGCCAGACATCTCCTGTATCGGGACGCGGCGTTCCGAAGCGGCCCAGCACACTGCCGCGCACGGGCCAGGGCGCGCCGCGCTGCAGACCGGCACTTCCTGACGAAGCCTCTGCCGCGGCCTTGCGCTCGTCTTCACGCGCTTTCTGAGCAAGGCGCACTTGCTCTTCAGCCTTCAGGCGCGCCAGGCGCGCCTTCTCACGATCGATTTCCAGGTTTTCCCGCTGAATCCGCGCCAACGCCAATTGCTCCTGCGCCGCTGCCGCAGAACGGCTGGCCGTGTTCAGGTCGGGCGACGGCTGCGCGCCCGGGCTGGCCGATGGCGCATTTTCGCGGGCGCGCCGCAGCGCCTCTGCCTGCTCTTCGGCCGTCATGTAGGCGCGCTGCTCTGCCTCCCGGGCCACCTGAGCCTGCCGCGCCGCCTGCTCAGCACGCTTTGCCGCAAGCGCCGCCTGCTGGGCGGCCTGACGCGCGGCCAGTTCACGAGCCTGCTGCAACGCCTTGCGCCGGGCAGCCTCGCGGGCTTCACGCTCAATTGCAGCGCGACGAATAGCCTCGCGCTGCTTGACAATGCTGCTCTGGATATCATCGATCAGCGCGTTCAGTCGCTTATCATCCCGCGCCAGCTTGCCAGCCTGTGACCGTCGCGCTTTCAGATCGGCTTCCACCCTGGCCAGCACCGCCGCGTGCTTTTGTTTTTCCTGCTCCAGGTCAGCCTTGCTTTTTTCTGCGTCGTCAGCTAATTGTTGCAAGGTCTTCCGGTGATCCGCCACCTTCTTTTTAACCGCGTCAAGGCGCGCAATTTCGGTATTGAGCGCTTCAACCGCCTGGGCTCTGGCCTTGGCCACATAACTGAGATAGGTCAGATCACGGCCGATTTTCTGTGCATCCTCTCCCGAAAGCAGCGCCGCCCAGGGAGAAACACCATGCGTGTACTGAGACTTGATCTGTTCAGCCAGCTCCTGACGGCGCTGCTCCATGAGCGCCTGCTGCCCGGCCTGCTCCTGACGCAGATCGTCCAGCTCTCTCTCGGTCTTGTCCCGCTGGCTGTCCAGATCATCAAGCCTGGCGTTGAGGCGGGAAATTTCGGTTTCGGACTGACGCAGCGATTCGGTGACGTCTTTGCGATCGCTCTCGGATTCATCGATCCGTTTTTGCACCTGGGCGATTTTGTCCTGAAGTTCCCGGCGCAACTGCTCGGCATTCTGCTGCTGTCTGGTGAGCGAAGAAATGGACTGCGCACCTGCCGTTCCGCCGGCAAACAGCAGCAGACAGACGAGCGTTGCGCTGCCGAGCAAACGCCATGAGGACAAGAGGCCGGGCCCACTCATGATGCCGTCCCTATAACCGGCATGCAGACAGAAGATGCAAGGCGCGCGAGACCGGGATCACGTCAGTCCTTTTTGGCTTTTCCCTGGGCCGCGACCGCAGCCATGGCCGCAGCGATGGCTTCCTGATTGCCCAGATAGTAGTGTTTAATGGGCTTGAGGTTCTCATCCAGCTCATAGACCAGCGGCTGGCCGGTAGGGATATTCAGA
>DATGQC010000505.1:0-7337 GCA_035304425.1 Advenella sp. | reverse complement strand
CTGGCCGGCCATAAATGCGTTTCCGACCGCTACCATGGCCTGCGCCACGGCATCCACGTCGGCACGTGGCCGACCGCGAAAGCCGTCCAGCAAGGCAAAGGCCTTCAGGCTGCGCAGCAGTTGCACCGCTTCGCTGTGGGTGACCGGCAGCAGGGCATGTGCCGTATCGCGATATATTTCAGTCATGATTCCGCCCAGCGCCACCGTCAACACCGGTCCGAATACAGGATCGCGGGTAGCGCCCACCAGCAGCTCAGCCACGCCTTGCTGCATTGGGGTGATCATCACGCCTGCAATCGCCGCGTCGGGCTGATAGTTGCGGCAGTTTTCCAGAATTTGCTCATAGGCCTGGGCCGCAGCCTGCGCGCCCGTGATATTGAGCAGCACCCCGCCTGCTTCTGTCTTGTGCGCAAGATCGGCGCTCACCACTTTCATCGCCAGGGGCACGCCCAATCGCTCTGCAAGGGCGGCCGCTTCCTCTCGCGTCCCGGCGATGCGGACATCCGGATCTGGCAAGCCGAAGCCTGCCAGGTAGCGGCGGGCATCCACTTCGTGACAGGGTAAGAGCGGCACTTCCATCAGCGCCTGACCATCCGCTGCGCTGGCTCGCCCGGCCAACGGTTGCGCACCAATCCACTCATCATCGTCGCCCGTGCCGGCAACTGCCGCATGCCGCTGGCTGCGCCGTTCCTGCCAGGTCAAAAACGGTCCCAACGCCCTGACCGCATGTCCCAAATCGTCGAACACGGCAACGCCCGCCTCACGCAAGGCCTGGCGGCAGCGCGCATTGCCGGTATCAATCGCGACAAAAAGGCGCGGATATTTCCGTACGACATCCATCAGCGGCTGCGCCATGCGGTCCAGCATATACCCCGGCGCATTGATCACCACCGTGTCCAGTGCCGGCGTAACCGCCAGCGCTTGCAATACCTGCACGATAAATTGCGGATCATTGACAATATTGCCGGTCACATCCACGGGGTTGCCAACCATGCCATAGGCGGGAATGCCCTGGCGCAATTGCGCCTGCACATCATCAGGAAGGTCTGGCAGCTGCAGGCCGGCCTGAATGAACCGATCGGTCAGGATCGCACCCAGCGCGCCCGACATGGTCACCACCCCAATGCGCGCGCCGGCGGTCCGATGGCGCAGCCGCGCCAGCATGGCGATATTGGCCATTTGCGCGAAGTCATCGGCAGCAATCACATTCAGATCGCGAAAGACCGCCTCATAGATCTTCTGGTCGCCCGCCAACGCAGACGTATGCGATTGCACGGCCACCGCGCCCTTTTCGGTTACGCCGGCCTTGAGCACCACCAGCACTTTGCCTTGCGCCTGAAAGCGTCGGCAAGCATCAATGAATCGCCGGCCATCGCGAATTTGTTCAACATAACCCAATACAATCTCGGTATGCGGATCATCCGCCAGATACGCCAGATACTGTGCAAAATCCACCGTCGCTTCATTGCCCGTATTGATGAAATGTGAAACGGGCAAATCCCGGGCACGCACCAGCCCGTAAAGGGCAGAACACACATTGCCGCTTTGTGTGAGCACACTCACGCAACCGGTATCGCTTTGCATGCTGGCGGTTTTGAAGATGGCGGCAAACGCGGTGAACGCACGCGTATTCAGGTTGGCCAGGCCCATGCAATTAGGACCCGCTACCTGCATGCCGCTTTCCCTGCAAAACTGCACCAGTTCCTGCTGCAACAACAGGCCTTCTGCGCCCTCTTCAGCAAAGCCTGCAGCGTAGACCACGGCAGCGCGAATACCAACGGCATGACAGCGTCGCAACATCGCGGTCACATCACGGGCGCCTATGGCCAGGACGGCCAGATCCGGCACTGCTGGCAAGTCCTCTACCTGCGCGTAACAGCGATAACCGAACACCTCGGCATATTTTGGGTTGACCGGGTAGACTTCCCCAGCAAAACCGAAGTGCGACAACAGCTCCAGCGGCATGCCGCCAATGCGGCCGGCATTGTCGCTGGCCCCGATCATGGCAATGGAACGTGGATTCAATAACGGTTCCAGACTCATGCACTGGCACCGCTTTGGTTGCGCTGGATCGCCTGGGCCAGCCCCTTTTGCTTGACCTGGGCAAACTCGTCACTCATATGCGACAGCTGGTGAAGATCAAAGTGCGCAGAGAGCGCAGCACGCAGACCCTGTGCGTCCAGTGTCCGGTTCAAGGACTTTTTAACCAGCGTAAGGGCAAACGGCGGCGCCGCTGCCACCCGTCGCGCCAGCGCCATGGTTTCCTCTTCCAACTGCGCACGCGAGACAACGCGGTTCACCATGCCCATTTGCAAGGCCTGTCCGGCCGTGACCCGCTCGCCGGTAAACAACATTTCCTTGGCGCGACGCAATCCCATGACCCAGGGATGAATCAGGACCTCGGTGGCCGCCGCCGCCAGCGTATGACAAACGGGATCGGAAAAAAAAGCATCATCGGAACAGACCACCAGGTCGCACATATTGGCGATCATGAAGCCGCCGGACACGCAGGCCCCTTGCACCCGGGCAATGACCGGCTTGGGGAAATCCCAAATTCTCATGCAGTAATCAAAGTATCGTAAAGATTCGTAGGCCCAGCGCTGCTCCACGCTGAAGTCGGCACGGCTGGCCTGGGCTTCCTTCAAATCATGACCGGCAGAAAAATGGTCGCCTTCGCCGGCAATGATGACAACCTTGACCGTCTGATCGACAGCGGCCGCGCGCATGGCATGGTCCAACTCATCCAGCAGCGCCTGGCTCTGCGCATTGCGCGCCCCGGCGCGCGCCAATGTCACGGTCCTGACGGCGTCCTGATCCGATACCTCTATATGCTGATAATCCATTGTCTCTTCCTTTGTGACCCATGGAGGGGTAACTGTTGAATATCGCTTTGGATTGCATTAACGCATCAATCACTCCTACAATACAAAATCTTTCTTATAAAATTCCCACATTATGGACATCAAACAGCAAGCCGGCGCACAGAGCATCCGCCGCGCGCTCTCGCTACTGCGCCTGATCGCGCAACACAATGAGCAGGGACTGACGCTGAGCGAGCTGACCACCTTAAGCGGCCTGGAACGCTCCACAGCGCATCGGCTGCTCAACTGCCTGCTCGAAGAAAATTTTGCGCGTCGCGAAACCGGCGGCAAGCGCTTTCAACTGGGTATCGACGCCATGCAAATGGGGTTTTCCACCATGCACCACGTCCCGGTAACCGAAGAGCTGCGGCCGCTGGCCATGAAACTGTCCCGGCTGTCAGAGGACACCGTTTTTCTGGTGATCCAGCAGGGAGATCATGTCCTGTGCCTGCTGCGGGAACATGGCGCGTTTCCGGTACGCATTTTCACCATTGGCGTGGGCGAGAAACGACTATTGGGTATTGGCGCCGGCGGGCTCGCGCTGCTTGCCACGCACCCTGATAGCGAGATTGAGGTGATCTACAAACGCCATCAGGAAACGTATCAGAAAGCGGGAATATCGTTGCCGACGCTGCTCGAAAAATGCCACCTGACCCGACGCAACGGTTACGCCTCGATCGAAAGCACCATCACCCCCGGAGTGGCCGGCGTCGGTTTTGCTTTTGCCGTGTCGGCCATCACGCAAGTGGCCTTCAGCTTTGGCGCGATCAGCCCCAGGCTGACCGGCCAACGCCGCGCCCAGATGGGTCGATTGCTCATCGATGAGTGTTCTGCATGGCAGATTAATGCGTGTTCTGCCAGAAACCAAATACGGCAAATCGGCTGAATCGCCTTGCAAAACATGTACGCCACCGTATGATGTTACTTTCCGGTTACTGACTCCCCGACAGGGGCACGCAACAAAGAGGAGATCTGCATGCAGATAGGGATAGTAAAAGAACAACTTACGGGGGAGACGCGTGTTGCCGCCACGCCAACCTCGGTAGAACAGCTGCTCAAGCTGGGATTCACAGTTGTGATCGAATCAGGCGCAGGCGCAGCAGCAAGTTTTGACGATGCCGCCTATGAAAAGGCAGGCGCCAGCATCGCCCCTGCCGATCAGGTGTGGCAATCTGACCTCATCTATAAGGTCAATGCGCCCGACGACGCTGAAATCGCCCGCATGAAGGCCGGCGCCACGCTGGTCAGCTTTATCTGGCCGGCACAAAATCCCGAACTCGTGCAAAAGCTGGCCGAACAACGCATTACCGTGCTGGCCATGGACATGGTGCCGCGCATTTCGCGCGCCCAATCGCTGGACGCCTTGTCATCCATGGCCAACATTGGTGGCTATCGCGCCGTTATTGAAGCGGCGCATCATTTCGGACGCTTTTTTACCGGGCAGATCACCGCTGCCGGCAAAGTGCCGCCCGCCAAAGTGCTGGTCATCGGCGCCGGCGTAGCCGGCCTGGCGGCCATTGGCACCGCCGGTTCGCTGGGCGCCATCGTACGCGCCTTCGATACCCGCCTGGAAGTGGCCGAACAGATTGAATCGATGGGCGGCCAGTTCCTGAAACTGGATTTTGGCGATGAAAACGGCTCGTCATCCGACGGCTATGCCAAAACCATGTCCGAAGAGTTCATCAAGGCCGAAATGGCGCTGTTTGCCGAGCAGGCCAAAGACGTGGACATCATCATCACCACAGCCCTGATTCCGGGTAAACCTGCACCCAAGCTGATCACACGTGACATGGTCGACTCCATGCGTCCCGGCTCTGTCATTGTGGATATGGCCGCGGCCGCCGGCGGCAACTGTGAATATACCGAATCCGGCCAGGTCATCACGACCGACTCGGGCGTCAAGGTCATTGGCTATACCGACCTGCCCGGCCGCCTGCCGGCCCAGTCATCACAACTGTATGCGACCAACCTGGTGAACCTGAGCAAGCTCATGAGCAAGGAAAAGGATGGGCAGATTGCGCTGGATCAGGAAGACACGGTGTTTCGCAATATGACTGTTGTGCATAACGGCAGCATCACTTATCCGCCACCGCCAATTCAGGTCTCGGCCGCGGGCAGCAAGCCTGCTGCCGCCAAGCCCGAACCCAAACCGGCCAAGCCCCCTAAATCGCCCGCGTTCAAGTTCGGCGTCCTGGCGCTGGTGTGCGTCGTGTTTGCCTGGATCGGCACCAATGCGCCGCCAGAGTTCCTGTCTCACTTCACGGTATTTGTCCTGTCCTGCGTTGTCGGCTATTACGTGGTCTGGAACGTCACACACGCCCTGCACACGCCATTGATGTCGGTCACCAACGCCATTTCGGGCATCATTGTGATCGGCGCCGTGGTGCAGATCGGCCACGGCTCGGGCCTGGTCAATTTCCTGGCCTTTATCGCCATCCTCATTGCCAGCATTAACATTGCCGGTGGTTTCCTCGTTACACGGCGCATGCTGAAAATGTTCATGAAAGGCAAAGGAGAATAAGATGGGTGCAGGATTCGTTACGGCTGCGTACATCATCGCGGCATTATTTTTTATCGCCAGTCTGGCCGGGCTGTCCCGCCAGGAAACCGCCCGCTATGGCAACGGGTTCGGCATGGCCGGCATGGCCATTGCCCTGATCGCGACCATCCTGGGCCCCAATTCGGCCTCGGTGATCTGGGTGATTATCGCCATGCTGATCGGCGGCGCCATTGGCCTGCACCTGTCGCGCAAGGTGGAAATGACCCAGATGCCGGAACTGGTGGCTGTCTTGCACAGCTTCGTGGGTCTGGCCGCCGTGCTGGTCGGCTATAACAGCTATATTGAAGTACAGCAGCACGCCATGCCTGAAGGGGCGCTGCTGAACATTCACCTGACCGAGGTGTTTCTGGGCGTGTTCATTGGCGCAGTCACCTTTACCGGCTCGATCGTGGCCTTTGGCAAGCTGCGCGGCAGCTTCAGCTCCAAGCCGCTGTCACTGCCACATAAACACAAGCTCAATGCTGCGGCGCTCATTGTGTCTTTTATCCTGCTGTGGATCTTCGTCTCCAACGGCGGCTCCACCACAGCGCTGATCATCATGACGATCATCGCCCTGGCCTTCGGCTGGCACCTGGTCGCCTCCATTGGCGGCGCCGATATGCCGGTTGTGGTTTCCATGCTCAACTCATACTCGGGCTGGGCCGCAGCGGCCGCCGGCTTTATGCTGGCCAATGACCTGCTGATCGTGACCGGCGCCCTGGTCGGTTCGTCCGGTGCGATTCTGTCCTACATCATGTGCAAGGCCATGAACCGTTCGTTTGTCTCGGTTATTGCCGGCGGGTTCGGCACCGACGGCAGCAGCAGCGGCAGCAGCGAAGAAGAGACCGGCGAATACCGCGAAGTCAAACCCGAAGAGGTCGCCGAGATGCTCAAGGGCGCCAGCTCCGTGGTGATCGCCCCCGGCTACGGCATGGCCGTGGCGCAGGCGCAGTATCCGGTCGCTGAAATCACTTCATTGTTGCGCAAGCAAGGCATTGACGTGCGTTTTGGCATCCATCCGGTGGCCGGCCGCCTGCCCGGTCATATGAACGTGCTGCTGGCCGAAGCCAAGGTGCCCTATGACATCGTGCTGGAGATGGACGAAATCAATGACGACTTTGCCGATACCGACGTGGTGCTGGTCATTGGCGCCAACGATACCGTCAACCCCGCTGCCAGCGAAGACCCCTCCAGCCCGATCGCCGGCATGCCGGTGCTGGAAGTATGGAAAGCGCGCGATGTAGTGGTATTCAAGCGCTCGATGAACACCGGCTACGCCGGCGTGCAGAACCCGCTGTTCTTCCGCGAGAACTCCACCATGTGTTTCGGCGATGCCAAGGCGACCGTCGAAGCCATTCTGGCTGCGCTGAGGTAATCTGTTCGTCATGACAGGCATCGTCACAAGCGATGCCTGTCGCGAACCGGGCAAAGACAACAGCAGCGGCCTGGTATGTTGCAGACACTATGCCGCGCCTGACTGCAATACAGCAGCGATTGCGTTCACCGCAACGCCTGCCTTGGCAGCTATTGTGGCAGTTGCTGTCGCCATGGCGATGGCCATGGCAGCATCATTTCATTTGCCATAGACAACCCACGCAACCCGTCCGGCACATTTTTTTCGCTTTTTATTGTCATCACACTATACCCGCTGTATGTCTGTACAACCTCCGCTCCCCGTCAAAAATGGCGTCGCGCCCAGCCGCGTCTACCTGCCTCGCGAAACCTGGCCCGATCTGCTCAGCTTCCTGCTTGCCAAGTTTCCGCATATGGACGCCGACGTTCTGCGGTTACGGCTGGCCAAAGGCGATATGGTGGATTCGCAAGGCACGCCGTTCTCGTTGAACAGCCCGTTCCCGCCCGACACCTGGCTCTGGTATTACCGTGAAGTGCCCGTGGAAACGGTTGTGCCGTTCGACATTGACATTCTGTACCAGGAC
>DATGQC010000504.1:0-5251 GCA_035304425.1 Advenella sp. | reverse complement strand
GGCGGCCCTGCTGGCCATGGTGGTGTTATTGCAGATTGGTCGCTGGTATGCGCGCAACCGGAGTCTGCTGGTGCTGCGCACCAAACGCTCGGCCAATGCAATTGAACTGCCCCGCAACAAAATCATCGCCGCGCTGGCCGTACTGGGCGTGCTGATTTTTTCTAAATATTTCTACATGGCGTCCATGAGCAGTTACCTGACGTTTTATTTGATGGAGAAATTTGCCCTGTCGATACGTACGTCCCAGCTTTATCTGTTCATTTTTCTTGCTGCCGTCGCCGTTGGCACCATCGCAGGCGGCCCCATCGGCGATCGCATCGGTCGCAAACGGGTGATCTGGGCGTCCATTCTGGGGGTCGCACCCTTTACCTTGCTGCTGCCACACGCCAATCTGTTCTGGACCGGCATCCTCATTGTCATTATCGGACTGATCCTGGCATCGGCATTTTCCGCCATTGTGGTCTATGCCCAGGAACTGGTGCCCGGCAGAACCGGCATGATTGCCGGCCTGTTCTTCGGCTTCGCCTTTGGCATGGGCGGCGTCGGCGCAGCGGCGCTGGGACATCTGGCAGACATCACAAGCATCACCTATGTGTACAGCCTGTGCGCCTATCTGCCGTTACTGGGCATCGTCGCTGCACTGTTGCCGGATACGGAGATCAAGCCTGCGTCTGTTAAAACATCAACGTGATTGCCACGAAGCTATACCCCGGCAGCAGCGGTCTGCATCCCGGACGCACCGGTCCATACGCTGCGGATCAGTGAAATCAGCGCCACGACAATCGGATCGGCAATA
This sequence comes from Advenella sp., assembly GCA_035304425.1. Lineage (GTDB taxonomy): Bacteria > Pseudomonadota > Gammaproteobacteria > Burkholderiales > Burkholderiaceae_B > Advenella. The sequence goes on along the minus strand of DATGQC010000504.1, from coordinate 4,455 downwards.
TTGTTCTGCGAAGCGACAAACCCAAGCGTGGCATCAAGCTGGGTATGGCCCCAGACTGTAAATTCCCCGCGTCCCGCACCGGCAATGGCAATGTCTTCGCGGATCAATGCGCAGCCCGCGCCCGCACGCACCATGACGTCTGCGTTGGCCATGTCGGCGTTCTGCATGACAATTCTTGGCGTCAAGCCATGCCGTTCAAACAGTGCACGCAACATCAGATGCGTGTGCGATCCCGGACTGCCGTCCAGCCAGGGCAACTGGGCCAGCGCTTTCCAGCCCGCATGCCTGAGCGCATTGGCCATTTCATTGGGCATGACGATACGATATCGTACTGTCCTGAGCGCCATCCAGAAAAGATCAGGCAAGGGATGGGTCGCGATGACCATGGCCATCATCAGTTTGCCCGAGCGTATTTGTTCCACCAGTTCTTCCGACGGATGAATCACCGTCTTGAGTTCGATCAGCGGCAACGAACGCACAACCGCAGAAGCCAGCTCGCCAAGACGGAGAAACTGCGCATGCTCCCCCGGAATGCCAAGCATCATTTCGCCTTGCAGTTCCCCCTGGAACTGTTGCGCCTGCGCTTTGAGCTGCACGCTGGTATTGAGCAATGCCTCAGCAGTGGGAAACAGACGGCTGCCGGCCTTGGACAACACCAGTTTACCGGACGTGCGCTCAAACAATGCCACGCCCAAATCCTGCTCGAGCGCCTTGATCTGACCGGTCACCGCAGGCTGCGTCAGTGACAATGCTTCGGCCGCACGAGTCAGATTGCCCAGGCGGGCAACGGTCACAAATGCGCGGATCTGATATATCTCCATTGTTCTCAGGCTGACAGCAAGCGAATCTGCGACGGTTCCAGCCCCAGCGCTACGGGTGCGCCGATCTGGAATTGACTCAGCCCGGCAAAATGCGACTGGTCTGCGGTCACGCGTTGCTCACCCACCCGTACGGCATAACGGACGAACTCCCCAAGAAACTCACGTTCCTCAACAACGCCCGGCAGCCAGACGTAGTGCGCATCGGCATTGCCGCCAGCCGCATCAATCCGCACCGAATGCGGCCTGAAGCTGGCGGCAAGACGATCTCCTTGCGGAATATCGTCATGGACGGGAATGGCCAGATCACCCACTCCATCGACACTAAGCGTCACGCCGGAATAATTACGCGTGCGCACGGCGCCTTCGAGCACATTCATCGTTCCCACAAAGTTGGCAACAAACCGGTTAGCCGGAAAATCAAAAAGGGTAGCCGGACTACCGGTCTGTTGAACAACGCCTTTGTCCAGCACCGCCATTCTGTCGGCCGTTGTCATGGCCTCTTCCTGGTCATGCGTTACAAAAATGGTCGTAATGCCCAGCCGCCGCTGCAGGGAAAGCAGTTCGCGCCGCATCTGCACCCGCAATTTCTTGTCGAGATTGGACAACGGCTCATCCAGCAGCAGCACTTGCGGCTCAATCACAATGGTGCGAGCCAGGGCTACCCGCTGCTGTTGCCCGCCCGATAACTCGTTTGGCCTGCGTCTTGCAAAGGTGGACAGGCCCACCAGCGCCAGCGCCGCTTCAACACGTTCCCGCACTTCCGCTCTTGGCAGTCTACGCTCAACCAGACCAAAAGCGACGTTATCCCACACCGTCATGTGCGGCCATAGCGCATAGCTTTGAAACACCATGCCTATATTGCGCCGGTGGGGAGGAATCGCACTGATGTCCTTTCCGTCTACCAGAAGCTGGCCGGCATTGTGCTGATTGAACCCGGCAATCAATCTGAGCAACGTGGACTTACCCGAACCCGATGGTCCGAGCAAGGCAAAAAATTCGCCCGGCTCGATCAGAATATTGATGTTCTTCAGCACCTCTGTATTGCCATAAGACAAGCGGATATCACGGCATTCAACACTGACTTTCTTCATTTTTTCATTCCTGTTCGATTGCATGTAGCGAACGCGTACGCCGAGAGGCGCGCTCTACAATTAAATGCGAGGCATAGGTACCGATGGCGACAACCACGATGGCAAGCACACCGAGCGCCGCACCGGGCCCCCTGCCGGATGCGCTCTGCATAAACAGATAAATGCCATAGCTCATTGGCGCATCGCTATCGCGACTGACCAGCATGATGGTTGCCGACAGTTCTACCGCCGCAGTGATAAAACTGGTCACAAAACCCGCCAGCATGCCGCCCGCCATCAGCGGCACCACGACACGGCGAATAATGCGATGCCGTCTTGCCCCGACCGAAGCAGCCGCTTCTTCAAGCGACACGTTGATCTGCTGCAGGGCGGCCACGCAGGCTCGCAGCGCATAGGGCAAGCGCCGTACCGAGTAAGCCAGCATAATGACAATCCAGGTCGATGTCAGCACCGTATCGGTGCCGGGAAGTTCCACACCGCGAAAGGTGCGCAAATAGCCGATAGCCAGAACAATGCCAGGCACAGCAAGCGCGGCGGACGCCAGCCAGTCCAGCCAGCGTCTGGCCGGGATGCGCGTTCTGAGAATCAGATACGCGATCGCGGTTCCAAGAATGACATCAATCCCTGCCGCCAAACCGCAGTACAGCAGTGTATTGATCATCATGTCATGCGAATTGCTAAATACCGCTGCGTAATGACTCAGCGTGTAACCGTCAGGCAAAGGCGCATAGCTCCATACGGTGGCAAACGACAGCAGCAGCACGCCAATGTGCGGCGATAGCACCAGCAATAGCACAAAGGCAATCCAGGCATACGCCAGAACACTTTCCCAACGGCCCAGTTTGCGCTGCTGGATTGAACTGCCCCCCTTTTGAAGCGTGGAATAATCTTTGTTGCGCAGCACACTTGCCGACAACCACAAGGCCAGGATGGAAAAAACAATCATCAGGACGCTGATCACGTACCCCAACGGATCATCAATTCCCACCTGGGTAATGCGCAGATACGCCTGTGGCGCCAGCATATTGGTAATACCCAATACCAGCGGCGTGCCCAGATCATCAAAAACCTTGACAAACACCAGCGAGGCGCCGGCTATATAGCCGGGCAATGCCAGCGGGAAAATAATCCGCCGGAACAGTCGCCAGCCACGAGAACCCAGATTGAGCGCCGCCTCTTCCATGGCGCCGTCGATATTGCGCATCGCCACGGTCAGATTCAGAAGAATAAACGGGAAATAGTGCAGGGACTCCACAAAAATCACGCCATTGAGTCCATCCATGATGGGGATTGAGACATCAAACCAGTCCTGCAGCAGCAAATTGACGGTACCTGACGTCCCGAACAGAAGCTGCAGCGCCACCGCGCCGACAAACGGCGGCATGATAAGCGGCAACACACCCAATGTCTGAATGATCAATGCGCCACGAAAACGGAAACGTACGGTCAGATACGCCAGCGGAATGGCAATCAGCGAGGCGAAGATCACTGACATGACCGAAACATACAGGCTGTTGAAGAAGGACTCTTTTAATAAAGGCTGCTGGAAGAATGAGCCAAAATGACCCATTGTGAAGCTGCCATCGGCATTGGAGAATGCCGTATAAAACACATTTCCTACCGGAATGGCCAGAAACAGCAACAGGAATCCGAGTACACCCAACGCCACCAGCATCAGACCCGGTGGAAATTTCATATTATGTGTCGACATAAATCCATCGTCCGCCAGCCATCCGGATGCCTTCCGGATGGCTTGTTATTGAAATCCAGCATGCGCCTTACGATGAGGCCGCCTGCCCGGCCAGCTCGATCGCCTTGCGATAATTGGCCTCGGCTTCACTGTTCCATTGGCCCTGCAGTTTGGATAGCGCCTGGCTTACACTGGCATCTTTCTTATCACCCTGAAAGACTTTTTGTATGTCTTCAGACACGGCCTCTTTCTCGTCAATCAAAGGCGACCAGGCGAGCTTTTTGGCTTGTTCCAGCAAGGCCTGCCCCTTATCGCTGGGGTTTTCTGCCAGCTTGCTTTGTGCATCCAGAATGGCCCTGGTCGCATTCTGCAGTTCCTTATGACGGAACGTGATGGTCTGATCAAACAGCGACTGCACCACAAAGTACCGTTGCTGGGAAAGCTCGGTATCAAAATGCACTTTGCTTTTTTCCGCCAGGATCTTTGGATCAGGATAACCCTGCGGGATATTGTTCATCTTGGCATAAGGTATGACAGGCAGACGCGAGATTTCCGGCTTCAACAGCAGTTCCTGGCCCTCAGGCGACAGCGCAAAACGAATGAATTTTTTGCCTTCTTCCGTATTTTTTGCCGCTTTGATCAGCGCAATATTGGCTGGCACGATTGCCGTCTCGTCCGGGTAGACAAACTCCACAGGAAACTTTGAAAATTTGCTAGACAGGCCAAAGAAATCAATTACCGGGCCGGCGCCAAACTGCCCGTTATTCACGCCATCGGGCACGCCGAAGGACCTGTCGGTCAGCGTTTTGCTATTGCCAGCCATTCTGATGATCGTATTCCAGCCTTTGTCCCA
>DATGQC010000503.1:0-3008 GCA_035304425.1 Advenella sp. | reverse complement strand
TGTTGACGGCGATCATATCGTTGTAGGTAACGATAACAACTTCCCGTTTTCGTCCAGCCGCGAGCCAAACACGCAGGATGACAATGAGCTCATTTTGCTGAAAACATCCGAGCTGTTGCAAGCCAGATAACCGGCTCCGATGAGGCGTAATCAGGCCGGCCTTCACATGCGAAGGCCGGCTTTTATCCGCCTGTCCTGACGTTTTTCCACTAGAATGAAACAAATTTGTTTTATTTCAACTGAAACATCAGGAAATGACGATGCAAATACCGGAACACAGGATCATCATAGTGGGTGGTGGGGCGGGCGGCCTGGAACTGGCTGCCAAACTCGGACGCAAGTTCGGTCCTCGACACATCTTTCTGGTAGATGCAGGCGTGTTCCATATATGGAAACCGTCGCTGCACGAAGTAGCATCAGGGACGCTGGATATTCACCGCGAAGGGTTGTCTTATGCGATGCTGGCAAAGGACCACGGGTTCACATTCGTGCCTGGCGAGATGGACGGCATTGACCGGCAGGCCCGCAGCATTCACGTCAAGGCGGTCTACAACGAGGGAGAAGAAGTCTTTGCGGCCAGAGACCTGCCCTACGATACCCTGGTGCTTGCGGTCGGCAGCCGCTCCAATTTTTTTAACACGCCAGGCGCCGAAAAGTACGCCACCGCCCTGGACTCCACGGAACAGGCAGAAAAATTTCGTCTGAAATTTCTGCGCGAACTGGTCGCCGCCGACCAGCGTAAAAAATCTGACCCGGGGCACTCTTTGCATATTGCCATTGTCGGTGGCGGAGCCACCGGTGTCGAGCTGGCGGCAGAACTGCTGGAGGCAGGCAAGAATCTGGGATTCTATGGCATCAACGAACTGAACCCTGAAGACGATATTCACATCACACTACTCGAAGGCAGCTCCCGCATCCTCGCGGCTCTTCCCGAAAAAACGTCGGCCGCAGCCACCAGACTGCTCAAGGAACGCGGCATCACCGTCAAAACCTCGGTGCTGGTCGCAGCAGTGCAGGAAAAGAGCCTGACCGACTCCAACGACAACCGGTACCCGGCCGACCTGACGGTATGGGCCGCAGGTATCAAGGCGCCGGCCTTTCTGACGGAGCTGGGTCTGGAGACCAATAAAATCAATCAGGTTATTGCCGACAGAACGCTGCGCACCAGCGATCCGGCGATCTATGCCATGGGCGACTGTGCCCAGGTTGAATGGGAAGACGGCCGCTACCTGCCTGCCCGGGCGCAGGTGGCGCACCAGCAGGCAGACTATCTGATCGGCGAACTGTCGGCCCGCATCAACGGCACAGCCAGCAGCGGCAAGCCGTTTATGTTCAAGGATTACGGATCGCTGGTTTCAGTAGGCCATAACAAAGGCGTCGGCAGCCTGATGGGCGTGCTGACCGGCAAAAGCCTTTTTGTTGAAGGCTTGCTGGCTCGCCTGATGTACATGAGCCTGCATTTGATGCATCACATGGCGATTCTCGGCGTCGCCCGTACCGGCGCAGTCGCCCTGGGCCGCCTCCTGCTCAAACGCAGCACGCCCAAAGTCAAGTTGCACTGATTGTTTTGCGACGGTTTATGGTGCAGCCACGTGCCAGCAGCAGGGATCTTCCCGCCTGCGCACGCCTCATCGCTCTGTGCAGATCTGGCGCCACGCGTTCGCTGCGAGCAACAATAATGTTCGCTGCTTATGCCGGTGAATACGCGCGCTCCAATATTGCTGCCGCATCTGTATAAATAGAGGCGCCGAACACACCTGCGCTTTCTTCAAAACGCGCCCGCACAAACGCCTCTGCCAGCCACGCAGGCGCATGCCGATAAAGCAGGGTGGCCTGCACCAACAGCACCAGGCGCTGTGTGACCTCGCGCGCCCTGGCCTGCAGCACATCATCCGGTTCTGCCAGCCATTGTTTCAATTGCGCCATGGCTTGCGCCAGCACCGGGTCGGCACGGCAATCATCGGCAAGATGTTCCAGCAACAGCGCTGCCGCTTGCGGATCTCGCGCCAGCGCCCGCAAGACATCAAGACACATCACATTGCCAGAGCCTTCCCAGATGGAATTGACCGGGGCTTCACGCAGCAGCCGCGCCAGCGGCGCATCTTCGACGTAGCCGTTGCCGCCCCACACCTCCATGCACTCGGCAATGGCCGCGATACTGCGCTTGCAGACCCAGAACTTGGCCGCGGGGGCAACTATGCGTAAAAATGCTTTCTGTACAGGATCGTTCTGTTGCGTCACCGCATGGGCCAACGCCATGCCGAGCCACAACGCCGCTTCGCTCTCAATGGCCAGGTCGCACAGTACCGATTGCATCAGTGGCTGATCTCCCAGGCCTTTGCCAAACACCATGCGATAGCGAGCGTGATGCATGGCCTGCACCAGCCCCTGACGCAGCAATCCGGCGCTGCCCAGCACGCAATCGAGCCGCGTCTGATTGACCATGCGCAAGATGGTGGGAACACCCGCCCCCGATTCGCCTACCCGCAATGCCCAGGCCCCGTCAAAGGCGACTTCCGCGCTGGCGTTGGAGCGGTTGCCCAATTTGTTCTTCAATCTCTGGATATGCACCGTATTCATGATGCCATCCGGTCGCCAGCGCGGCACATAAAAGCAGCTCAGATGCTCCTGTTCATAAGCCAGCACCAGATGCGCATCCGACATCGGTGAAGAAAAGAACCATTTGTGCCCATGCAATTCATAGACCGGTTCCGAGTGACCGATAGCCACCGCGCGCGTGGTATTGCTGCGTACATCTGAACCGCCCTGCCTCTCGGTCATTCCCATGCCGATCATCATGCTGCGTTTCCGGGTAACAGGCGCATTGGCGCTGTCATATTCACGACTGTAGAGCAAGGGCGCCAGCTGACCAAGTAAAGGCTGATCCTGCAACGCAGCAACAGCCGCAAAGGTCATGGTAACCGGACACAGACTGCCCGCCTCGGTTTGCGCATGCAAATAAAACAGCGCGGCGCGGCGCACATGCTGGCCGTCCTGCCAGGCTGCCG
>DATGQC010000502.1:0-18511 GCA_035304425.1 Advenella sp. | reverse complement strand
CTCGCCGGGACGCAAGTTGTGAATCAGGACATCGGCCGTGCCCAGCACCGAAAACAGCTGTTGCAACCCCAGGGCCGATTTCAGATCAATGACGACAGAGCGCTTGCCCCGATTGACATCATGAAAAGTCATCGAGGCGTTATCGCGAAACGCCGGACCCATGGTGCGGGCATCGTCGCCGGTGCCGGGCTTTTCAATTTTGATGACCTCTGCGCCCAGATCCGACAGAATCATGCCTGCGTAGGGCGCCGACAGGACCTGGCCGATTTCAACAACGCGAATACCTTTTAGTGACACGTGACTTATTCCTCTTAAACATGTTTGCTCGACTTTTATTGCGGTTCAATTCCTGCTCGCTGAATAATGGCGCCCCATTTTTTCATTTCAGATTTGACGAATTGGCCGACCTGCTCGCGCGACATGTGTGCCGGCACGCCGTCGGTCGCAGCAATCAACTGTTTTACCGGCTCGGCCTGCGCAGATTCCGATATCCACTGATGCAATTTCTCCAGGACGTCTGCTGGCGTGCCTTTGGGCGCCAGGAAGACACCCCAGGATCCAATATCAAGGCCGGGCAACCCAAGTTCAGCAGCAGACTTGACGCCTTTCAGAAAGGGCATTTTCTGGCTGCCAGTAATCGCTAACGGCCGGATTTTGCCGGCTTCATAAAGCGGCCTCATGGCGCCGACGTCCGAGAAAACCATGTCTACGCGTCCCGCAGCGGCATCATTCAGTGCTTCGGCATTCCCTTTGTAGGGCACATAAAGAATCCTCGCGTCAATTTGCTGCTTGTACAGCTCTGCGCCTACCCGTGACGAAGAGTTGCCGCTCCCATAGGTCAGCCCCTCTTTCTTCGTGCGCGCAGCTTTTGTCAGATCGTCCAGCGTCTTGTAGGCAGAGGATGCGCCCACCACCAGCACCAGCGGAGATGGCTCCCGGATCACCGCAAGGGGTTCGAAATCACCCAGGGGATCGTAAGGCACATTTTTGAACAAATATTTATTGGCGTAGTGGGTATTGCTGGTGAGCAGCAGCGTGTATCCGTCAGGCTTGGCTCTGGCGGCTGCACGCGTCGCGATAAATCCATTTGCGCCAGGTTTGTTTTCGACGACAACGGTCTGACCGCTCTTAGTGGAAACTTCCTGAGCCACCACACGCGCCGTGCTGTCACTGCCGCTGCCAACCGGAAACGGCACAAGCAGCGTAATCGGTTTTTCCGGAAAGGTTGCTTCTGATGCGGTTGCAGTGGCGGTCAAGCCCAGCTGCATCACCGTTGCCATCACTGCCACAAGCGCCTTTGTCATCATGGTATATGCTCCTCTTTATTGTTTTATCGGTCCGTAACGGAACGGATTGGGAGCCAGTGTATATCGCAGGCTTTTATTCTGTAAAATGCAAAATTATCAATTAAGTAATACCAAAACCGGAATAATCATGCGATCAAGACTCACTTTGAATCATCTGGAAGCAGTCATTGCGGTAGCGCAATTGTTGAGCTTTCAAAAAGCGTCGCTGCGCCTGCATATGTCTCAACCTGCGCTAAGCCGCTGCATCCAGGGTGCAGAAGATGCAGTCGGCGCAAAGCTGTTTGATCGGGATACCAGAAACGTACGCCTCACGCCGGCCGGCGTTTCATTTTTCCCGATCGCGCGTCGGCTGCTTCTGGATTTTGAATCGTCTCTGCAAGAGGTAGCGCAGTATCTGGAAGGCAACCGGGGAACGCTGTCGATCGCCGCGCTCCCGTCGGTTGGGGCATCTTTCCTGCCGGACGTGCTATGCGAATTTGCCCGCCTGTGGCCTGACGTCAATATATCTGTAGACGCTCCCCATAGTCAGATCATTACAGAGCGTGTTGCCAACAGCGAAGTCGATTTCGGCATTACCATGCGACCGCCAAAATCAGAAAAGGTGCAGTATGAGCATCTGCTCGATGATGAGTTTGTCTTGATATGCAGCCCCGATCACCCGCTGGCCGACGCATCGTCATGTAAATGGACAGTGTTCGAAAAATACCCGTATATTGCGCTGTCGCCGACCACCAGCATGTCTATGCTCACCCAGCAGGTATTCAAGCAATTGCATCTGGATATCCAGCCCGCCTATCAAATGGCCGGCATCCCGCTTACCGGCAAGCTGGTCGCCGCCAGCCTGGGTATTACTGCGTTGCCGCGGCTGGTACTGCCGCAGCTTGGTCCGGTGGATATTCGGGTCATACCGCTGCGATCGCCTTCGCTGCAGCGTCCACTTGGCATTCTGACCCGGGAGGGACGAACGCCTTCTGTCCTGGCAAACAATTTTTTGGAATTGCTTAGGGCCGCCATGCAGCGCGGTGCCTGAACCATAGGTCATCTGAAATTGGTTATGGCGTGATGCAAGAAATCCCGATGATCAGACTGGCATCGCGCCTATCGCTCGCTTAACGCGCTGCTTTCGCTGAAAAAACCCGGCTGTTTCTGGACCATTGCTTGCGCCTTTGCAATCGGTCCCGCCCTGAACATGGTCGATCCGGCTTATATACACCCCTACACCTGCAGGCTTGAAAGTATCAATCGACATTCGATCCGGCCTGGCGCAGCCCTGTTGTTTTGCGTCCAGATCTTTCTGGCCTCAAGGATCACTTTTTAAAATCATCTGTCCTGTTTATTATTATTTTTCTGCTTACCAGTTATAGAATATCTTTTCGATGCTGATTGATGATGATTGTATCCTGCGGGATGGCTCTATTTATTCCATTCTTATAATGGGACAAAATGCCGCGCGTGTACCCATGGCCTGCGGCCTTCCCCAAATGCGATAAGGCCTCATGCCAATGTCAAACTTAACGAAGTCAGAACTATCTCCTGCAGAAGCGCGCCGTATCGCACTCACGGCACAAGGCTTCAATAACCTGGTCCGTGACCGCACGATCAGCACCGCTCACCTGCGCCGCGCTATCGAACAGCTCGGCGTACTGCAAATCGATAGTGTGAACGTCCTGGTTCGCGCCCATTATCTGCCGCTTTTTTCCCGCCTGGGTCCCTACGAGCGCTCGCTTCTGGATGCCAATAGCGTCGCCAAATCCAAACGCTTCTTCGAGTATTGGGGACATGCGGCATCACTGCTGCCGATAGATTGCCAGCCTTTATTGCGCTGGCGCATGGAGCGCGCGCTTCGCGGCGAGGGGGTCTGGCGACCGCTGCAAGCGTTTGCCAAAGAAAAACGCGCCGAAGCCGATGCCATCCTGCATCGCCTCAGCGCCGAAGGCCCGCTGGCGGCCTCCGATCTGTTGCCTGCCGCCGATAAGCCAGTCAAGGGGGCGGCCAAGCAAATGTGGGCGTGGAGCGAAGTAAAGCATGCCATCGAATGGCTGTTCTGGTCTGGCCTGATCGCCGCGACTCATCGCCGCGGCAGTTTCGAGCGCGTCTATGATCTGCCAGAGCGTGTCTTGCCTCGCACGGTTCTCGCTCAACCCACACCCAGCGATGTGGAAGCGCAGCGCGCGTTGCTCGCCCGCTCGGCCAGGGCGCTTGGCATCGCGACCGCAGAAGATTTACGCGATTACTACCGTATTCCCGCTGCGGATCTGCCGCTGCCGTTGCAGCAACTGGTGGAGGAAGGGACCCTCATTCCTGTGAAAGTGCGTGGCTGGCGGCAGCAAGCCTATGTCCACAAAGAGGCGCGTGCCGGCCGCAAGATCAGTGGCGCGGCGCTGATCTCGCCCTTTGATCCGCTGATCTGGCATCGCCCGCGCACCGAAAGGCTGTTTGGCTTTCGCTATCGGCTGGAAATCTATACGCCGGCACACAAGCGTGAGCATGGCTATTACGTGCTGCCTTTTCTGCTGGATGGCGCGCTGGTGGCGCGGGTGGACCTGAAGGCGGAGCGCCAGTCCGGCGCGCTCATCGTCCAGCGGGCGCATGTCGAGTCCGAGGCGCCGCCTCATACAGTAGAACGTCTGATCGAGGAATTGCGGCTTCTGGCGTCATGGCTGGGATTGTCGTCCCTTGCTGTCGCACCGGTTGCGGCGATTGATCCGCTCCTTGCCGCCTTGCGGCTGGAGGCTGTGCCGACCGTCACGCATATATGAACGTGGGCTGAAGAGATTGGCGATGGCTATGTTATTTTAGCGTTCATCGGCGCCATCGCCGTTGTGGCGACCAGGCGAACGGACACGTCCCGGCCGGCAGCCAGTGCCTTGTCACCATAGAGATAACCGCCGGCAGGCCATTCAATCCGCCCTTTTGATCGCCTCTTCCAGCATATCCAGTCTGTCCTGCCCCCAAAACAGCTCACCCTGAAAGACGTACGAAGGCGAACCAAAGACACCACGAGCAACCGCCTCGTCAGTGTACTGTCGGTACAGGGAAACAATTTGCGGCGCGTGGGCCCGCTGCAAAAGTTCCGGTCCGGCCAATCCGTGCTTGTTCGCGATATCAGCCAGGGTTATCTCAGATGAAATATCCTGATCGTCGCACCATTCAGCGCGCAGAATGGCTTTATACAACGCAGAGATGTCAGTCCCGCTCTGGCTGGCCGCGATCACCATGCAAGATGCCAGATCTGCATTCGGACACATGTATCTGGGCTGCGGGTTGATATGAATGCCCAGTTTTGTGCACCATCGTTTCAGCTCAGCAACGCGGTAGGCCTGGCGCTGCGGCGAGCGCTGATGCAATAGCATTCCGCCCGTCCTGGCGTATACATCAGGAAGATCCACCGGCTTGTAGTTGATCGCCGCATCATATTTTGCCGCCATGGCTTCCAGGCGGTCGGCGCCCAGATACGCCCAGTCGGAATTGAGCCAGAAGTAATAGTCTATAGTCCTGCCGTTCACGACCGGGCCTCCTGCATTTGCGTCGGCGCTGCAAACCGGGCGGGGCCATGCATGAAGAGCGAGCTGATAATGGCAATGACACCCAGGCCGCTCAAGTACCATACGATATAACGGGGGTCGCCATCACCGTAAGCAAGCAGCGAGGTGGCGATCAGCGGAGCCAGGCCGCCGCCGATGGCGCCAGACACCTGTACCGCAATCGATATGCCGCTATATCTCACCTCGGGCGGGAATTGGGCAGAGAACAGGCTGCCTTCGGGACCATACAGGCAGGCGTACACCAATCCGATCGCAATGATCATGGCCGTGTTGATTGATGCGACGCTCAAACTGCCCAGCATGGAGAAAAACAGGGAGGAAAACAGCAAGATGCCGACGGAGCCTGCCATGAATACCCACTTGAAACTCAGGCGGTCGCCAAGGACGCCAAACAGGGGCATGGTAAACAGCGCCACCAACGCGCCCCAGATCGTCGCATCCAGCATGACCATCCGGTCGATACCAAGGGTATTGGTCGCGTAGGCCAGCGCAAAGGTAACCACAGTGTAGAACCAGGTGACTTCGGCAAGTCGGCCACCAACAACCACAAGCACTTCTTTCGGATACTTCTTCAGAACGATCATGGCCGGCATCCCGACCTTTTCGCCTTTCTTCGCCATGCGCTCGAAGTCGGGCGATTCGGCGACCTTGACACGGATGAACCAGCCAACCAGCAACAGTACAACGCTTGCCAGGAAAGGAATTCTCCAGCCCCAAGACAGCATGGCTTCGTTGGGCAATGTCGCCACCGCGCCCATGGCCAGAGAGGACAGTATCAAGCCCGGTGCAACCCCTGCTTGCGGCAGACTGCCAAAAAACCCTTTCTTTCCTTCGGGGGCGTGCTCCACCGCCATCAATACGGCGCCGCCCCATTCCCCGCCTACCGCAATGCCCTGGACGAATCGCATGAGCACCAGCAATACGGCGCCCCAATAGCCAATAGACTCATAGGACGGAATCAGTCCGATGAGGATGGTCGGAATCCCCATCATGAATAATGTGATGAGCAACATGGACTTGCGCCCGACCTTGTCACCGAAATGACCAAAAATGATACCTCCCAGCGGTCGGGCAAAGAATCCTACCGAATAGGTGGCAAACGCCGCCAGAGTGCCTGTCAACGGGTCGAAAGAAGGAAAAAATATCGTATTGAAAACCAGTGCAGCGGCTGTTCCGTATAAGAAAAAGTCGTACCACTCAATGGTTGTCCCCATCATGCTTGCCAGGCCTGCCGTCACATATTGCGAGCGCGAACGGGCAGACCCGGATGTCGTATTATTCGCCATCCCGGTTCCTTTTAATAGTAATGAAATTTATTGTCTTGTCAGCGTGCCAGATAACTACGTCAGATCAAGCGCAGCAATACCATGCGTCTGTCTGCACCAGTAATTGAACGTCGCCTTTACGATTGAGGTTTTCAGCAGATAATCGTGGGCTTCGGCAGCAAGCGTATCGTCCACGGGGGTGAGTTTGCCAAAGGCCTGCGCGCGGATCTGCATGCGCGCGGCGCGTTCAAGATAAACCGACAGGTAGGTCGCCTCTTCACAAGACGTGCCCGCGGTCAAATAGCCATGATGGGCCAGGATAATTGCCTTCTTGTTTCCCAGCGCCTGCGAAATAATGACGCCTTCCTGGTCGGCAATCGGCACACCGGGCCATTCGCCCAGAAAGGCGCAATCGTTATGCAAGGGTGTCATATCCATTTGCGAGATGACCAGCGGCTGCCTTGCGGCGGCAAGCGCCGAAGCCCAGGGCGAATGGGTATGAATAATGCAATTGACGTCAGGACGGGCATCATAGACCCAGAGGTGAAAGCGGGTCGCCGGGTTGGCCATCCCTTCCCCGGTCAATGTATTCAGGTCGCGATCCACTTCAATGAAGTCTTCCGGTTTCGCTTCATCGAAACCCAGGCCAAAGCGCAGCGTCCAGTAGGCGCCCGGGCGCTCGGACCTGACACTGATCTGTCCCGCCAGCCCCGCTTCCTGCTCGGTCATGGCCAGGATGCGACAGGCGTAAGCCATGGTCGCCTTCGTGTCTCGTTCTATAACTTGTAAATGCTTCGACATTTCCTGGGTAGCACGGTTGTCAAAGTAGGATTTTTCTCTTAATGGCGCATTCATGCTGTGGCCTCCGTACATGATCTGTTTCTGAATGAACGTTCTGCGTTCTATGACAGATTCTATTGATCCACATCGAATATAGCTATAAAGCAAACTTCATAGCAGCTATTCCATCTGCGCCCTCATCGCTTGCGATAGTTGTATGATGCATTGCTCCAGGGCAATGGCCAGGGCACTCAGCGGTTTGTTCCGATGCTTGACCAACACCATTCTTCGCCGCAATAAAGGCTGGTCAATGTGCACCTTCCTCAAACCATAATCCGCCAGCACTTTGGCCGGTATCCGGGACGGCAGAATGCAATCGCCCACCCCTGAAGAAACAAGTGTCAACATGGCATCCACCGTTTCGGCTTCGGTCACGAAATGGGGCTGCAGGCCGCCGCTGTGTATCATCTTGCGCAAAGCATAGTGCGGCGGAAACCCGACCAGCTGGAGCGAGGCGGACGTGAGGTCCTGGGGCCCGTTCAACGCGCTATCCTGCCTGACAATCAGCGCCATATTTTCTTCAAACAGCGCGGTAGATTCAAGCGCATCGGTATCGACTGCCGAGTCGTATACCAATCCCAGCTCTGCATTCCCTTGTTCTACCAGCGTCACCACTTCTGGCGAACTTCTGCCCATTAATGACAGGTTGACATGCGGCCGGTTACTGACAAAAGTGGCGATGCAGTCTGCCGTGAAATAGTAGCTAAGCGTGTGCACAGCCGCCAGTCGCACCGTACCCTGCGTAATACCCTGCTTGCGCACGTGTTCCAGCGCCCGGTCTATTTCCAGAAAAGCCGGTTTGACGGCTTCATACAGAACCTCTCCGGCTTGCGTCAGTTTCAAGCCCCGGCCGGTCCGCACGAATAAGCGCTGCTCCACATGAGCCTCGAGCAGCGCCAGTTGTTTACTAAGGCCGGATTGGGTCTGATCCAGGACCGTTGCCGCCTTGGACAGAGAACCCAAATCGGCAATAGAAACAAAAAAACGCAAACGGCGGTCTACTGAATCCAAAGACATATTCTTTCCCCTCGGGCCAAATGGTATCGATCCCATGATAAACACATTCGCCGTTATTCTTGATCAAGCGCCCGGGAATAAATATTTATCGTCAATATTGAGTCAGTGAGCTGAAATCGTGTCTGCGCCGGTCCTCAATGCGGCAAGGCTGCGCTGCATCAATCGGGAATAAAGGGACAGGCGGGCCGAACGCTGCAGGTTGGCATGAATCGATCAAAAATCCTGGCATCAGCCCACCCTCCCTGCAAAGCGCTTATCGCTTAAGCGCTTTGCGTTCCTGTGATCCTGCACGCTGGGGTGCCGTCAAACGGCGACGCCTGCCTTACGACATGGCGGGCGCGGGCGCGGCCGGATCGTCCGGCAGCGGGGTGAACTCTTGATCGTCAGCATCCGGCAGCTTCATGCGTCCCGCCTTCCAGTCGGATGCAGCCTGCGCCAGTCGGTCCTTTGAAGAGGACACGAAGTTCCAGTACAGGAATCGTTCGCCTAACGGTTCCCCGCCAAGCACCATCACGGTAGCGCGCTGCACGGCACGCACCCGCGAGGCGGCAGCCCCCAGCACCAGCATTCTGCCGGCCTCGTAGCGCGTGCCATCCATCTGCACCACACCGGTCGCAATATAAATCGCGCGCTCTGCGTACCCGCCCGGGATTTCGGCGGTCGCGCCCGGCGCCATATCCAGATGGGCGTAGAACAGCGGCGAATGTGTTTCAGCGCCGGCAGTCAGTCCATAAGCGCTGCCGGCAATCAGCTGTCCGCTCACGCCGGCATCATTCCATTGCGGCAAATCGCTGCCGGAATGATGGGAGAAGGTCGGGGCGGTTTCCTCCAACTCGGTCGGTAATGCGACCCATGCCTGGATGCCATGCAGATGATCCCCTTGCGCCCGCGCGCGCTCGAACCGCTCGCTATGCGTGATGCCGCGGCCCGCGGTCATCCAGTTCACTTCCTGTGGCCGGATCACCTGTTCGTAGCCCAGGCTGTCGCGATGCACCACTTCGCCGGCAAACAGGTAGGTAACCGTGGCAAGACCGATATGCGGGTGGGGACGTACGTCAACGCTGCGATCCACGCCTGGCGCAAGGTCGAGCGGCCCCATGTGATCGAAAAAGATAAATGGCCCTACCATCGGCTGCTTTGCGAACGGCAGTACGCGGCCAACATCAAGTCCGCCACCCAGATTGCGACGCCGCTGCTCAATAACCATTTCAATCATGTTATGTCTCCTGCTTGGTTGTCGCCCGGACCACCCGCGCAACGTCTGTATTCAGAATCGGTATACCCATGTATTGAAGCGTTCCGGCTTTACTGCTGAATGACATCGGCCCACTCCGGATGCTTCAGCGACTGCGCCCGCACGAACGGGCACAGCGGCATGATGCGGTATGTCTTATCGCGGGCATCCGCGATCAGGGCCTCGACCAGCGCTGATGCGGCGCCTGTGCCGCGCATCGCATCGGGAACAAAAGTGTGATCGGCAATCACCAGTACCTCCGATACCTTCGAGATGGTCAGTTCGCCCTCGCCGTCGATACCCGTGATATGGGCCACAAAGCGCCCCTTCGTGCCGTGGTCCTCGTATGAAATCCGAACCGCAGGTTTTTCTGTCATTGCAATCCCTTGTAAATATGAATGGGTAAATTGGGGCCATGATAGAGCTATATTGGGGCCATGCGCATCAGGGCCATACCGAAGCGCCCGCAGCGGCGCTGCGTGAAAAATGCGATTGCTCGGCTTGTGTGCTGCATACGCCAGGATCATTGCGTGGGCAGTTGCGTTGCACAAAGCACAACGCCGGTTTTCCGCTGGCGTTATCTATGGCATGGCGACTGCCCGATCCGCAAAATTGTTCCGATAGGGCCTTTAACCCGCCCTCATCCCTCCCTGGATCAATGACGCAAAAACACGTTCGGCCTCCTGCGCGTCCAGCGTACCACGCACCAACGCGGACGACAACGCCTCCCCCGCTCCCACAAAACCGATGCAGCGCCTTTCCAGCTCGCCCGCCGGCAAGGTGTCGAAAGGCTTCAAAACCGCAGCGAACATCATGATTACGTTATTGAGCAGTTCCTGGAAGACAGCCGCCTTCTCTTCGCTACCGGCCAACGCGGCGCCCACGGTGTGAAAATCATCGGTGATGTCCGTCGCGCAATGGATATAGGTGGTCGCCAGCAGGCTGACGGTCTCCTCCAGCCCGCGCGTTTCAGCAGCCATGGCCGCTTGAAATGCGCTTACCCGCTCGGTATCGATCCACCGGTATAGGTCGATCAGCAGTCCGGAGCGCGTACCGAAATGTTCGTACACCACCGGCTTGGAAACACCGGCACGAATGGCCAGGTTGCCCAGGGTCAAGCGATCCGCCCCTTCATCGCGAATGATCACGAGGGCCGTGGCCAGCAATTGCTGGCGCCGCGCTTCTTTCGGCAACCGCCGCGCGGACGTGATTGAAGGCGTCTTTGCAAGCGTCTTCACGGCATTCTGCCCGGAATGATTTAACACAGTCGAAATTCTCCTTGCGGAACCTACCTTTAGTAGGTTAAGCTACTTTTAGTAGGTTTATCCTACCTTTGGTAGATTCTAACTCTCTGCAAGGATAGATGACAATGATTTCAGATGCAATTCTCCTGATGGGCGGCAGCGGCGCGATCGGACGGCAGACCGCGCGGGCGCTGCGCTCCGTCTACCCCAATGTTCCATTACTGATCGGAGGTCGGGATCCGGCCAAAAGCCGCCAGGCGGCCCGCGCAATCGGCAACGCGCAAGGCGTGGTAATCGATCCGCATACTAAGGAACTCGGTTTGGGTGATCGCCAAGTCAGCGCTGTAGCGGTCTTTTATGCTGATCACCAGCTGGCCGGCCTGCGTTTTGCGCAGCATCGCGGCGTGCCGCACCTGAGCATTTCTTCCGGCGTATACGAAATTGCCCCTGAAGTGGCCGCCTATATGCACTCTCCCGGCACTGGCGCAATCGTCCTGGGCTATGAATGGCTGGTGGGCGCGACAACCATCGCCACGCTTACCAGCGCCAGGGCTTTTGCACAGGTGCATGAGATCACCATCAACGCGCTGGTGGATGAGCAGGATGCAGGCGGTCCGGCCGTGGCCGAGGATTTTGAACGCCTGGGCCGGATGATGCCGGCTGCCCTCACCCGCCGTAAAGGCAGTTATATCTGGCGCAGCAACGAAGATGCCAAAGCCCGGTTCCGCGCAATCGATGGCACAAAGATGGCAAGCGCCGGCTTTTCGTCTATCGATGTCGCCGGCCTGGCGGCAGCGACCGGCGCGTCGGACGTGCAATTTAATCTGGCCACCGGTATCACTTCGTCTCGGCGTCGTGGTCAGCCCAAATCAACGGAAATCATCATCGAAATGGCTGGTACGGACCGTGACGGCCGCCCGCTGCGCACCCGCCATGGCGCGTTCCATCCGGGCGGCGCCGCGCC
This sequence comes from Advenella sp., assembly GCA_035304425.1. Lineage (GTDB taxonomy): Bacteria > Pseudomonadota > Gammaproteobacteria > Burkholderiales > Burkholderiaceae_B > Advenella. Next base: position 7,095 of record DATGQC010000502.1, on the reverse strand, counting down.
CCTGACCGCGCTGGGGGTCAGCATGATACTGGAGCGATTGGTTGGACTGGACGGCAAAGCGCCCACAGCGCCTGGATTGTATTTCCCTTATCAGGTGCTCGATCACGAGTGCTATCTGGCCCGCTTGCAGGCAGAAGGCGGCAGCGTCGTGCCTTTGGATGCGCAATGATGCGGGTGCCGGTCATGCAGCACGGGCCTGGCGCCTGGCACGGCGTGGAGCTTGCCCGCTCATGCCGCGACCGCCACCTGCGTCTGAAATACCGGGTGTAATGCCCACGGGAAGACTAGGTGTGATGCCCACGGAACGCGTCCGAGAACAGTTTCTGCAGCGCCAATAATGCCCGCGAGGCTTTCTTGCCTGCCAGCGAGATGCAGTAGTAATCCGTATGTTCCACAGGATCGATGGGAATCAGCGACACAGATTTGCGCTTTGTTATTACCGAAGAAAACCCGGGCAATAGCGCATAGCCCAGGCCTTTTTCCACCATTCCAATCACGGTTTCAATATGGGAATACGTGGCAGACCAGTTCAGCCGCACCCCATGAACGTGCAGTTTTCGCATGACCCTTTGTTGAATTGGATTGTCTGGCGGTAAGCCAATGTAAGCGCCTTCGGGCAGGTTTTCCCAGCTGATCGGGCTAATCTTCCGGTCAACGTTCCCTGGCACAGCCAGGGAGAGTGATGACGCCATGATCAGCTTGCGCCGGATGCCCGACCCCACCTCAAAAAAAGCGCCAAACGCAGCATCAATGGCTTCGGACTCTACTTTGTCTCTCATTGCGTTTCGGTCAATTTCCAGCACCTCCAGCTTTACGCCCAATTGCAACGCGTTGAATCCCAGCATCACGTCTGGCATGACGTAGCTGGCCACCAGCGGAGTCACGCCAATGATCATCCGCTGGCGCTGGTTGCGATCCACCATGTTCAATCGCCGGATGGCATTTTCCATTTCGCTGCTCACGTTTTGAGCAGTCACAAGAAAATCGCGGCCATTGTCCGTAAGCACAACCTTACGGGTCGTTCGAAGAAACAAATCAAATCCCAGCTGAGTTTCCAGATCGCGCACCAGCGCGCTGATGCCAGCCTGCGTCAAATGGACTTCCTCAGCTGCCCTGGTGAAATTTTCGTGCCGGGCCACCGCAATGAAACCTTTCAACTGTTTAAAGGAAATATTCATGTTCGCATCATTACCAATTAACAAGTTTTATTTGTTTCTTGACAGAATATATGAATTTTACAAATTTAACCGGGCCTGCTTAAATGATCGAATAATTCCAATAGTCCAATAATTCTTATACGAGGCAGACCCCATGAAACTTGACCGTCCTATATTTCGTCCGGCATTTCTCCTGTTATTTGCCGCCTGCTGCGCGGGCGCCGCTCCCGCCGATGCCGCCGATGCCGCCTATCCCGGCAAGCCCATCACATTAGTCGTGCCCTTCCCGCCAGGCGGCCCGACAGATATGACAGCCAGACTGTTTGGCGAGGCCATGTCCCGCGATCTTGGACAGCCTATAGTGATACGCAACGAACCGGGCGCCGGTGGCGTGGTAGGTTCGACGTCAGTCGCGCGCAAACCTGCTGATGGATACACGCTTTTATGGGGCGGCACCAGCAGCATGGTGGTCGCCCCGGCCATTAACAAGAATATTCAGTTTGATCCGCTGAACGACTTTGAAGCAATCGGGACAGCGGTGCGCGGCCCGATGCTGCTTGTCGGCAAAAAAGGGAAAGATAGCCCCGTCGACCTTCAGGCGCTGATAAACACCACCAAAAAGCGCCAGTTGACCATCGGGTCTGCCGGCAATGGTTCAATTGGCCATTTGACCTCGGCGATGTTCAAGTCCGAATATTCGCTGGATTTATTGCATGTGCCATATAAGGGCGGCGCTCCGGCCCTGACCGATTTATTATCCGGACAGATTGACCTGCTGTTTGATACAGTGCCGCTGCTGGCCCAGTATATCAAGTCGGATAAGGTAATCGCCTATGGCCTCGCTGCCGATGCGCGGCACCCGGATCTGCCCGACGTTCCTACGTTCAAGGAAGTGACCGGCAAGCCGCTGATCGCCTATTCCTGGTTCGGCCTGGTTGCGCCCAAAGGCACTCCATCAGAGATTGTCAATAAACTGTCCGGCGCACTGGCCAAGGCATCCAACACAGCCTCGGTCCAAAAGCAAATCAGCACACTGGGGCTCACGACCGTGGGCGACACTCCGGCCGATTTCAAAAACACACTCAAACATGATCTGGATATGTGGACGCGCGTAGCAAAAGAGGCAGGCGTGTCATTGCAGGAGAAGTAAATTGAAAACAAAAAAGTATGATGTCGCCATTGCCGGCGCCGGCATTGGCGGCCTGGTCGCGGCCTTGTCTTTATTGAAAAAAGGCTACACTGTCCTGGTGCTCGAGCAGGCAAAACAACTTGGTGAAGTTGGCGCCGGTCTGCAATTGAGCCCGAATGCCAATCGGGTTCTGTTCAATCTGGGGCTGGGCAAAGCGCTGGAAACCGTTGCCAGTGTGCCCACCGGCAAAGCCATCCGGCTATGGAAAAGCGGCCGGCAATGGCCTTTATTTGATCTGGGCCAGGACGCGGTCGCGCGCTTTGGCTTCCCGTACTACACCGTCCATCGGGCAGATCTGCACCGGCTGCTGGTGGAACAAGTAAGATCGCTTGATCCCGAGGCCATTTGTCTGGATTCGAAAGTGGTCTCGTTCGAGGAAGATTCCGCGCAAATCACAATCGTGATGGAAGATGGTCGGCGGGTTGCCGCAGATTTGCTCGTGGGAGCAGACGGAGTGCACTCCTGCACACGTTCCCGGCTAACCGGCCCGGATGCTCCCCGGTTTTCCGGCCTCATCGCCTGGCGCGGCGTGATTCCGGCAACCAAACTGCCCGAAGCGCTGCGGCAACCTGTTCCAACCAATTGGGTCGGGCCTGGCGCACATGCCATTCATTATCCGCTACGACGCGGCGAGCTGATTAACTTCGTCGGTATTGTAGAACGCTCCGACTGGCAGGTCGAATCCTGGAACGAAATAGGCACCATAGAGGAATGCCTGAATGACTTCAAAGGCTGGAACGAAAACATAGCCACGATGATCAACAATCTGGACCGTCCGTACAAATGGGCGCTGATGCTCAGGGATCCGCTGGAGCAGTGGACCTCGCAGCGCGTGGCGCTGTTGGGCGATGCCTGCCACCCGACGTTGCCGATGCTGGCTTCAGGCGCGGCAATGGCTATTGAAGACGGCTACGTCCTGGCCCGCTGCCTGGACGAGCTGGATGCACCGCTGCAACAGAAGCTGCATGCCTATCAGTCCTTACGTAAGCAGAGAACAGACCGAATTGTGACCGGATCTGCAGAAAATGCAAAACGTTTCCATAATCCCATGCTTGCAGACGATGATTATGCCGAACGTTATATTTCAGATGAATGGAGCGAGGAAAAAATCATTGCGCGTTATTCATGGATTTTTGAATACAACGTCGATGATCTGGTTCTGCACAGGGGTTAAAGAAAGCAGAGATTAAAGGAAACAGGGTTCAGAGCACGATCCTGCATTTTGCTCTCGCGCTCTGATCAAATAGGTTATAAAAACCATACTTCTGGTCCCCGGTTCAACCGGGGCGTCGGGTCCGTCGCAAACGCGCCGGTAGTATCAGGTATTGTCCTTCACTGTCCCGTCCGGGCCGTTTTTCTTGCACGATTCAATCCCGTTATCGCGGGCGGCAGCGCTGGAATACATTTCGCTGCGCCCAAGCACTTCGCCGTTTGCGCTGGATAATGTAAAAAAGGGCGAACCATCCTTGGCGTTTTTTCGCTGATATCGTTCGTCTACCGGAGAATTCTTGCGGACCGATTCGATGCCGCCTAACGCACCCGCCTTGGCTGCGTATCGCTCGCTGGTCAAAATGGTTTGTCCATTTCCTGCCTTCAGGTTGAACATGTACTGCTCGCCACTGCGCTTCAAGTCATAGGTTCCACTCATACAAATCTCCGATATTCGAGTTATTTGGGAATACAACTGTGATGTCATGTGATGCCAGACGCTTTATTAAGCGCCTGCCAGCATACTACCGGAGTTTATATTTTTTGGAAATACGAATGTGATAAAAACGTTATGCGCGATAATGCATGCGCCAGATCAGACGGTCGCTATTACCAGCGCAGGCTTTGCTCATAAAAGCGATGGCAATAACCTGTAGCGGGATGATCTCATTCATCATATATTGTATGCCCGCCACTATCGCCGAAAATGCGCCGGCGCTTTGCCGGTCCATCGCTTGAGCGCCTTTCGGAAAGCGGCCGCATCGCTGAAACCCAACGACATGGCAATATCCAATATGCTCAATTTCGTAGAGCTTAAATATTCACGTGCCAGTGTCGAGCGTACGTCATCCACAATCGCCTGAAAGGTGGTTCCTTCCTCTTTAAGATGTCGGCGCAAGGTTCGACTGGTCATATGCAGAACCTTCGCCACTTCTTCCATTCCCACGGATGCCCCGGGCTGTTCCATCAATATGCGATACACCGATCCAGACGTGCCGACGCCGATTTTCGCCTGGCCGATCAAACGGTCGCATGTTTCCTGCATCAGCGCAGAGGTCAGTTCATGGGCCATCATCGGCTTTTGGTCGAGCACGGCACGTGCATAAACCAGCTCGCACCTGGGCTGCCCGAAGAAACATGGGCAGTTCAGGTACTGTTCGTAGATGGCGGCAGACGGGGGCGCATCATAGGTGAAGCTGGCACTGATCGGAGGGCAGTGTGTTCCTGCCACGTCCTGTAGATGCGTGACGTGCACGCTAAACTGCTGCTCAATCAGAAACTGCCGAAGGCCCTGTGAGGGATTAAGGACAAACACATCCGGAAACGTCCATATGGCCAGGTCATCGTGCTCGCTCCATGCGATGTCCATGGGCGGCGTCGCCAGACGGCGGTACTTGATCGCCAGCCTGAAATAATCACGAATCGACAGGCAGGATAAGAGCGCGTAGCCATACATACCATAGGACGACACGCGAAGCCGGGAGCCCAGCTTGAAAGACGTGGCCGGATCGGCCGACAGGCTCAGGGCGTTCATGCAAACGGTCATGAATTGCCGTATAGAAGTCAACGCATAGGGATCCTTGAGATCGTCGGCGTATACCCCGCTGCCAGCCAGGCTTTGTGAAGCAGGAATACCCTGTTCCGCCAATAGCTCAACAAGCGCGCGAATCTTGTATGGCGCATAGATCCGCTCGTCGGGTAGCGGAAGCCCTGAATACATATCAGCCCCCCCTGTCATTATTTATGTCCTGCAAGGACTTGTCTGCGTCCGATTATAACCTTACGCAAACGCAAGGTCTGACATAGACTTGCAAAAATACCAATCACGCGGGCGACAACGACTCGTGCACAACCAACCGCCAACCGGAGGATACAACCATGTGGATAGCGTTAAGTTTCTGGGGAGCGAGCATTGCATTTTCTGTTGCAATCTCGGCTTATCTATGCAAAAGAATAGAGGCGTCGGGCGTACGCCGATGGGGCGCCACGGGCAAGCTTTTTCAGTATGAGGAGAAAGCGCGATGAGCCTGTCCTATTTCATTGTATTCGGCGCCTACCTGGTATTTTTGACCTGGACCTGCATCAAAAGCATGAAGCAGGTCGAGTCGCTGTCCGATTTCACGACTGGCGGACATCGGATGGGATTGCTGCTGGGTGTCGGCACCTCCGTTGCGACATGGGTCAGCGTGGCCTCAGTCATGGGCGTACCCGGACAGCTTTACCGCACCGGCATCGCCGCCATTATCGGCTGGGTGGCCGGCTGGTTCCTGGCCACGGCGGTCATGCCGATTCTGGCCTATAAAGTACGTCGCCCCGAGCTTCCCGCAAGGACATTTCCCGAGTTTATCCGCCTGCGGTTCGAGCCGTTCCAGCGCATCAGCGGCCTGCAGTTGATTGTCGCCGCGTTGATGCTGGTCGGCTATTTCATCTTCTGCCATTTACAGGTCGTGGGATTCGGCATTGTCTTCAACACCATCACTGGCATTCCTTATGAATATGCCATCTTCGGCTTCCTGATCCTGCTGGCGCTAACCTCGCTTGGCGGCTTCTGGTCCGTGGCGGCCACGGATACGCTCAATGCTGTGCTGATACTGGTTGGGCTGGCCTTTGGCACCGGCGCCATTCTATACGCAACCGGCGGTATCGGCCCGATCCTGGATGCCGTCGCGACCACCACCGCACCGGTCAATGTCGGGGGTGAACCGCTGGAGCCAGGCATTCTGCTGTCGCCTGCCGGCACTTTCGGCTGGTCTGTGCTGCTGGGCATCTTTATGTCAAATGCTATTGGCGCATCGGTGGCGCCGCACTGGATCAACCGCTTCATGGCGCCCAAAAACAGCAAGGCGGCTGTACTCCAGATGATGTGGACGGTGATCGCGCTGATCCCGATTTTTCTGTGCCTGATCGTCATCGGACTGGGCGCCAAGGCATTGCTGCCCAGCCTGCCCGTGGATAAAACCACCGATTACATCATGCCGCTGATCGTGCAGGACTATGCCCCGCCCTTCGTGGGCGCCCTGACGTTGATCGCGCTGCTGGCGGCGGCCGTCTCGACAGCCAACTCGATGCTGCTCAACTGTGGCACGTCCCTTTACTACGACCTGTACCGCTCGCTTTACCCGGAGCGCCAGTTCGATGATAACCGCGCGACACGTCATCTGCGCTTCGCCGTGCTGGGGCTAGGCCTGCTGTCCGTGCTCAGCGCAATCAAACCACCCTTGCTGCTGGCCATGGGCTTTACCTATGTTTATGGTGCTTTCGGTGCTGCCTTTATGTGGCCTGTCTGGCTGGGTCTGTTCTGGCGGCGCATGAACCGTGTGGGCGCGTATGCAGGCATTATCGTGGGCATCATCGGCTTTATCGCTGCCAAGGCGATGGGCGCCGACAATCCCTTTGTCATCGGCGCCGGGCTATCGCTGATCGCAACGCTGGCCGGTGTGTTTCTTGGCGCAGCGCCACCGAAAGAGGCATACGAAGCCTATTTCGAGCCTGAAGTCAGCCCCGAAACCCGCGCCGTGACACTGCGCATCCGTCGCGAAA
>DATGQC010000501.1:0-8326 GCA_035304425.1 Advenella sp. | reverse complement strand
TGAAGGATGCAAGCGGCTGCCTGCACGAGCCGGTGAGTTTGAGTCTGGCTGGTGACGCCGGACCAGGGATGGGTCTGCAATCGCTTCGCAGACCCATGTGCACAGGCTATAGGGCCTGCGCATAACCCGTAATAAAACTATATCCTGATTACTTTGCAGCGCAAAGCTGTTCTGTCGTCTGCTTGGTAGACTCTTCCAGGTCATGTTCGGTAAAGCCATAGGTCGTCAGAATTTTTTTCCACTCCGGCGTTTTCTTGAACTTGGCCAGCTCTTCGTTAACTGCTTTGCGCAGCTCATCCGAGTCCTGATCGAAGGTAAAGCCACCCCAACTGCGTGCAGGTTTTCCATCGATCACGGGATCTTCAAATTTTCCCGCAACTTCTACTTTGTCACTCTTCTCGGCCAGTTCACTGACCGTCAGGCTGGTCGCAGCATAAGCTGCGGCGCGACCGGTAGACACTGTGGAGATCGCATCTGCATTGTTGGAGATGGTCACCATGCGGCCATCATCAACGCCAAGTTTTTGCAGCATCTCCAGCTGATCGGCGCCCGCCATGATGGCGATTTTCTTATCCGACTTAGCGAAGTCTTCATATTTGTGCAGATTGTCCGGGTTACCTTTGGCAACCAGCAGGCCTTCACCATAGGAGCTGTTAGGTTCAGAGAAAGCCACCTGCTGACAACGCTGCGGCAGGATAGCCATCTCGGCCGCGACCATATCGAACTGGTCGGCTTTCAGACCTGGAATCAGTGAACTGAACCCCGTGGTGACCCATTTGATTTCCTTAACACCAAGCTGTTCCATAATATGCTTGGCCACTTCCGGTCCGGCCCCTTTGGCCTCGCCGGCAGGATCCACAAAGCCATAGGGTATTTCGTTGGCAACGGCAATCCGCACTACGCCTTTGTCTTTAATTTCCTGCAACGTGGCAGCCGAAGCCACTGTACCAAAAGCCGCAGCGGTTGCCACAGCGAGAGCCAGCAGGGTTCGAGTTTTGAGCATTCTATTCATCGTTCTACTCCCCTTGAAGTTGATTTATCCTGAAGTTTTTATCAGGAAATTGTCCCGATAAAAATTGCATTTGAAATAACTTTCAAACGCAGCATACAGCTCACGTGGATGCATAAAATTCATCACATTGAGACTCTGTTTTCTGCGCTAGCGGTTATCGCTTCATCTATAGAAGTAACATATATAAACGGTACAACACAACCGCAATACCTCAATTTCGATATATTCGTTACATTCGAAAATACGTCATTTAGATGAAATAAATGCATGGAAAACCCTAGGTTTATTTCAAATGAAATAAATTTTATAAATGAAAAAATCATTTTCATGCAATTTTATAATCACCGAAAAAATCGGCGTTATTTTTCCGGCAGACACCCATGCGCCTTGGTTATCGCAACCATTCGAATATGGTTCGCCAAGCGTTTTTCGGAATGCCTCAGCGCGTCGGAAGGCTAACCGCATTCAGGAATGTTGAAAATGTTTAATGCGGCACACATCAGAAATCCATTTATACAAAACGTTACAGTCACGCAACGCGTCAAGCAGAGCAATGCTGCTTGCCAAAGGAGAGGCTCGCGCTAGACGCCTCATCCCTTTCTTTGCGTAAATCAAAGAGAATTATAAAAATGTCCTATACGATGACCATGCTGAGGATGCTGAGGATGCTGAGGATGCTGAGGATGCTATGAATGCTGTAATGCCGTAATGCTGTGGATGCTATGGATGTTGTGGATGCGGTGAGCGCTGTTCGTATTGCCGCTGAGGCGCCTTTGGGCGCCTCCTGTACAGGCTGCCTTGCTATCCGTGATGAGAAGATCACCGTGTGCCCTGCCATAGACAACAAAGGCGTGGTCAGCCACTTTTCAGAATGCTGACCACGCAGTTGGGACAGCTTACCGCCAGGTTTTCAACATTTGCCTGAGCGTATCAAGGGCAGCCGGATTCATGGGCCAGGCCGAAGGCGGCCGGGTCGCGCCGCAATCATGGTCCAGCAGCTGCAATGCTGTCTTCACCACGGTGACGTTGGCGCCGTTATTTTCTTCTGCCCGCAATTGTTCGAATGGCCGCATTTGCGCTATTAACCGGTTCGCCTCGCTGTAGTCGCCTTGTTCCAGCGCGGCATGGATTGCAGCACTATGCCTGGGCACTACGTTAATCAGCCCTGAGGTAAATCCGCGGGCGCCTACCGCATAAAAGGGTGGCGCCCAGGTCTCTGCCAAACCGCCTACCCACGCTATATCCAGATGCCGCGTGCGGGCCATTGCGTCGGCCAGCACAAGTGGCGTTGGCGATGCCCATTTGACGCCAACGACGGAGTCAACACTGCAAAGGGCTTCGATCGACGCCATGCCGATGGCCTCATTGCGCAGATACAGCACCAGCGGCAGACCCTGTGCGGCCTCCTCTATGCGACGCACGTAGGCAAGTATGCCCCTTGGCGATACAAACGGATCCGGTGGCTGGTGAATCATCAGCGCATCGGCGCCGGCGGCGCAGGAAGCGGCCGCCAGATCGCAAGCCTCTTCAATGCCGCGCCCCACCCCGCCAAGCAATGGAACCCGCCCACGTATCTGCTCCGCCGCAGCAAAGACCATGGCTTCGCTTTCCCCGTAGCGCAAGCTGTAGTACTCGCTGGTATTGCCGTTGGCCACCAGTATGTGTATGCCTGCATCAATTGCCTTGTCGATAATGGGCTGCAGTCGCACGGGTTCAATCTTGCCGTTGTCATCAAAGGGCGTAACCAGAATTCCTGATATGCCATCAAGCGCAGCGCGCACCTGCGCGCGGTCGAACGTTGCCATGTCTGTCTCCGTAAATAGAATAATCTGGACCGTTATACTGGCAGAATGCTGCGACGAACACATGCCTGAGCATCACGCTTGACCGCAGGCGCCAGTGCCGTACCCAGGCCAGGGGCATCGGGGCGCAACAAAAAACCTTTATCAAGAACAGGCAGCTCGGTAACCAGATCTTTATAAAAGGTATTAAGAAACGCGCGCACCACTTCCTGGAAAATGGCGTTGGGCGATGCCAGTGCCAAATGCAAAGATGCCCACAGCACGACCGGCCCGGTACAGTCGTGCGGCGCGATCGGTTTTTGATAGGCGTCGGCAAGACTGGCAATTTTCCTGCCTTCACTGATGCCGCCACACCAGGACAGATCAAGCATGACGATATCCAGTGCGTGTTCCGCCAGCAAATCACGAAACGAACGCTGGGAGGCCAGCGTTTCGCTGCCACATACCGGAATCTGCGCAAGTCTGCGGTAATCTGCCAACAAACCCGGGCTATCCATCTTTATCGGGTCCTCGGCCCAGAAGGGTCGGAATTGTTTCAATTCCCGGGCAATGGCTAACGCACAAGTGATGTTCCACATTGAATGAAATTCGCACATGACTTCAATCTTGTCACCAACAGCAAGCCGGATTTTCTCAAACACTTCCAGGCCCTGCCGCATTTGCCGTGCACTCACATACTGGCCGCCGGTTTCCGTGGCGGCGCCGTCGAACGGCCAGATTTTCATGGCGCCGAAGCCCTCGTCAATCAGGCTAAGCGCCAGCTGCGCCGGGTCCTCGATAAACGCAATCTGATCATCATAACGACCACGGATTTTTTCCGCCCCGGGCTGGATCAGCCTGCGTTGAATGCTTTTGCTATTGTAATCAACACCGGCGCAGGTGTTGTAGGCGCGCATGCGTTCATGACAGGCGCCTCCCAGCAACCGGTACACCGGTTGACCGGTGATTTTGCCGAAAATATCCCACAGGGCAATATCAACGGCAGACGCGGCACGGCTCTCTACGCCGCTGCCATTAAAACCGAGATAGCCACGAAACAGCGCCTTGTGCAGGCGCTCGATGTCCAGCGGATTTTCCCCCAGGATCAACGGAGCGGCCATGGTGTGCAAATAGGTTTCCACCGCCTGCGCGCCACGAAAGGTTTCGCCCAGCCCGCTGACCCCCTCATCCGTTTCTATCTCAACCCAAATTAAATTGGGCTGGGATTGCAGTCTTGTCGTTTCGATACCGGTAATACGCATGTTTTTTTACTCTGTGGAAATATGTTGAGTGCGGATCAATTCAGCCCATTTGTCATGTTCGGACTTGATGTGTCTGGCAAGCACACCAGGCGCACCACCAATGGCCCCGATACCTGATTGCTTGAGCTTGCTGATGACAGCGGGGTTTGCAAGCGCGTGATTGAATGCGACATTCAATCGCTGAATCACCGCCGCTGGCGTACCGGCAGGCGCACCGATAGCAAACCACGGCTCAATAACGAACCCGTCATAACCCAGTTCCTCCATGGTTGGCACAGCAGGCAGATTGGCTGAGCGGGCGCGCCCGGTGACCGCAAGCGCCTTGACTTTTCCCGATTTGATAAAGGGCAGAATCGACGGCTCGTTGTCAAAGAAAACGTCGATTTGCCCACCAATCAAATCGGTAATCGCCGGACCTGATCCTTTGTATGGCACATGCAATAAAGGGATGCCAGCCATTTTCTTAAGCAGTTCACCGGCCAGGTGATTAGATGCGCCCACACCGGAAGAGCCGTAGCTGATATCGCCTTTTTTGGCTTGGTCGATCAGCGTGCGCACGTTATTGATGCCGGTATCGGGCCCGGTGACAAACGCGTTGATGGATGAACCCAGCAATATGACCGGCGCGATGTCTTTGAACAGGTCGAAGCCCGGATTGGCGTACAGACTGGCGTTGACCGAACAGTTGCCGATGCTGCATAAAAATATCGTATAACCGTCGGCCGGCGAACTGACTGCTGCAACAGTACCAATATTGCCGGTTGCCCCCGGACGATTGTCAATCACGATCGGCTGCTGCAGATCGTCTGCGGCAGCACCGGCCACCAGCCGCGAAACCAGATCACCAGAGCCGCCAGGCGGAACCGGGACAATCATGCGAATCGGCTTGGACGGAAACGCCTGCGCGCCGGCCAGGGCCGGGCTGAGCAACGCCCCGACCAGCGCCAGGCAAAGCGCGATCATTGGTTTTTTCATGCGATGTCTCCTTGTTGCGAACTTAAGTTGTTGTTCGTTGCTGTGTATATGTTTTTTTACATCCAATCATATAATCATTATATTATTAATGTCAATCGTTCAGGACCCTATGAACGTCCGCGTTACAGGTATACTTGTCGCCATGTCTTCATCCCAGTTACGAAACTTCCATCAGCAAATCGTCGATGCTTTAGGCAGCAGTATTGTTGCCGGGCATTTTGCCGAAGGCATCCAGCTTCCCACCGAGCTTGAGCTGGCCAATACTTATGGCGCCAGCCGCCTTATTATCAGAGAAGCAATGAAAAGCCTGGCCGCCAAAGGCCTGATTTCAATCCGGCCGCGCACCGGCACCCATGTACTGCCGCGCAGCAAGTGGAATCTTTTCGATTCGTCCGTGCTGGACTGGTACGCGCGATTGCCACCAGATAAAAAACTGATGGCCGATCTGATGGAACTGAGGCAGGCCATCGAGCCCCAGGCCGCGCATCTGGCCGCATTGCGAGCCGAAAAAACAGATATCGAGACATTGCAGCTTGCCTACGAGGCCATGTCGTGCGCGAATAATCGTGCGGACTATATCGAAGCAGATTTACGTTTTCACGGCGCCGTCGTACACGCCAGCGGCAATGTTTTTTTCAGGCAACTGGAAATGGCATTGTCCGCCGTCTGGACCATGAGCTTTCGCGCCTCCAGCGACCCGTGGGGCCCCGATCCCCGGGCCTTGACGCTGCACAAGACACTGCTGGACGCCATTGCTGCTCACGACCCGGCAGCGGCGGAAAATGCAGTGCTGGCACTGATCGACAGAGCGGCAATGCGGATTGGCGAATGACTCCTGGCCCAACCGGCTCCAGGATAATCGTAAAATAGCCGATTGAACGCCAGAATATTTTAGACAACCTATCACTCATGCCAGCAGAAACCAGTAAAAGCGCGACGTCCGGCCACACTCCCATGATGCAGCAGTACCTGCGCCTTAAACTTGAGGCCGGGTCTGTGCTGCTGTTCTATCGCATGGGAGATTTTTACGAAATGTTCTATGACGATGCCGAGCAGGCTGCCAGACTGTTGAATCTGACCCTCACCAAACGAGGCAACTCCAATGGTCAGCCTATTCCCATGGCCGGTGTGCCCGTGCACGCCATGGAAACCTATCTGGCGCGATTAGTGGCCATGGGCGAATCGGTAGCCATCTGCGAACAGATCGGCGATCCGGCAACCAGCAAAGGCCCTGTTGAACGCAAGATCGTGCGTATTGTTACGCCGGGCACGCTGACAGATGAAACCCTGCTGCCGTCTAAACTGGACCGCCCCCTGCTGTCAATTTTTCTGCCGCCCAAAGGCAAAGCGCCGAAATATGGGCTGGCGTGGCTTAACCTTGCCAGCGGCCAGTTCAAAGTCACGCAATGCGACAAGGAAGCCCTGGATTCGGAAATCCATCGTATCGCCCCCGCAGAAATTGTGCATGCCGACTCCTTTGAGCTGGAAACAAAATTTGCCGGCTCAATCAGTCACACTGCCGACTGGCATTATGATCTGAATGATGCCAACGCCCTGCTTTGCCAGCACTTTCAGATCGACTCGCTGGGCAGTTTCGGCATGACCGATATGCCCGCCGCCATTTGCGCGGCCGGCGCGCTGTTGCGCTATGTTGAACGTACGCAAACGCAGGCGCTATCGCACGTTCAGCACATCATGGTAGACCATGCGCTGGATTATCTGGTGCTTGATCCGGTCACGCGCAAGAATCTGGAAATTACCGAAACCATTAGCGGCGAGAGCCGGCCTACCCTGTTTTCCTTGCTGGACCATTGTGAAACACCCATGGGCAGTCGTAAACTGCGTCACTGGCTGCACCACCCCCTGCGCGCCAATAGCCAGATCGAGGCACGCCAGACCGCCGTTGCGGCCATGCTGACAGGACGCCCCGACGGACCCGTGCACCCTCATATCGCACTGGATAACCTGCGCACAGAACTCAATGCGTTTCCCGATCTTGAACGTATTGCCACACGCATCGCCCTGCGTTCAGTGCGACCCCGAGAATTGGCCAGCCTGCGCGATGCATTGGCCCGCCTGCCACAACTGCAGACCGTTTTACGCAACCAGCACGCCAATGCAGAACGCCTTGACGCACTCAACCAGGAGCTGGCCCTTGATGCACGCTTACACGCAGCGCTGCAGGCGGCTGTCGCGGCGGAACCGGCCGCGATGATTCGCGACGGCGGCGTGATCGCGGCCGGATTTGATGCCGAGCTCGATGAGCTGCGCACCCTGGCCAGCGACAGCGGCGCCTTTCTTGTCGACCTGGAAGCCAGGGAGCGCCAGCGCAGTGGCATTGCCAATCTGCGCGTGGAGTTCAACCGTGTTCACGGATTTTTCATTGAAGTATCCAAAGGCCAGGTCGACAAAGTACCCGACGACTACCGACGCCGCCAGACCCTCAAGAATGTCGAACGTTATATCACACCCGAGCTAAAGGGGTTTGAAGACAAAGTGCTATCGGCACGCGACCGGGCGCTCTCGCGTGAAAAATGGCTTTACGAACAATTGCTGGACACCATGCAGGATTGGGTGACACCGCTGCAGCGTTGCGCCCAGGCCATCGCCGAGCTGGACGTTTATCTTGCACTGGCCAGTCATGCCAGAGACAACGAATGGGTCGCGCCGCAACTGGCCGAACACCCGGTAATCGACATCGAGGCCGGCCGCCACCCGGTGGTCGAGCACACGATCGAGCAGTTCACGCCCAACAGCTGCCTGATGGACCAAGACAGGCGCATGCTGCTCATTACCGGTCCGAATATGGGTGGTAAATCAACCTACATGCGCCAGACCGCCCTGATCGTGCTGCTGGCGCGCATGGGCAGCTTCGTGCCGGCCTCTGCCGCTACCATTGGCGTAATTGATCGTATCTTCACCCGTATTGGCGCTGCCGATGATCTGGCAGGCGGTCAATCAACCTTTATGATGGAGATGACCGAGGCCGCGACCATCCTGGCCGCCAGCACACCCAATAGCCTGGTGTTGATGGATGAGATCGGCCGGGGCACATCCACCTACGATGGCTTGTCGCTGGCATGGGCGATCGCCTGCCGGTTGCTGGATCACAATCATGCGCTCACCCTGTTTGCCACCCATTATTTTGAAATTACCCGGTTGCCCGACCTGAACGCTGCCGCGATCAATGTGCACCTGGCCGCCACCGAGGCGGCCAGCGGCATTGTATTTCTGCACGAGGTTCAGGAAGGTCCGGCCAGTCGCAGCTATGGTATCCAGGTCGCCCAGCGGGCGGG
>DATGQC010000500.1:0-4215 GCA_035304425.1 Advenella sp. | reverse complement strand
TGCGACGGAAGATGCGCCAGTGCGCGAGCCGGCAACATAACCGCGGCAGCCTGCGTTGTGGCCAATTGATCGAAGAACTTGGGATTGGAAAGAAAGCTGATGGATTGCGCAGTCGCTCGGGTCAGGGACGCGATGCCGGTGATCACCGGCATCGCCCTGCCCTGGGGATTCTTGATTTCCCACTCCAGACCCTGTGTATCGGCTGCACTAAGCAGGCGGTCCAGCGTTACCGCGTGAACAGTCTCAGGATCCTGCGCCATGTTTATTTACCGTTGTCGAGAGCTTTGATAACAGTATCGGTAATATCAATACGTGGACTGACGGTTACCGCATCCTGCACAATCAGATCGTAATTCTGTTTTTCAGCAATGTTTTTGATTGCTGCGTTTGCTTTCTCGACAATGCCGGAAAAAGCCTCGTTACGACGACGATTGAAGTCTTCCTGGAACTCACGACGCTTGCGCTGCAGGTCGGTATCAAGATCGGACAGTTCGCGCTGGGCCTTGGTCCGGTCGGCATCGGACATGACAGGCGCATTCTTGTCGAAACTTTCGTACTTGGTGCGCAACGTCCCGGCCAGCTTCTGAAGTTCAGCGTCACGTTTCTTGAACTCGTTTTCGATTTTGGTCTGGGCCTCTTTTGCAGGCGCAGAATCACGCAGAATTTTTTCCGTATTAACGAAACCGATTTTGATGTTGGAAACGGGAGCACTTTCAGTCGCGGCCGATGCTGAAGATGCATTTGCCGGTTTTTTTTCTGCAGCTTTGCCGGCAGTTTGTGCAAATGCAACAGAAGATGCAGAAACGCCGAGCACAGTAGCCACAAGCAACTGGTTAATTGTGCGTTTGTTGAACTTCGTATGTGCCAAGCTAAAACTCATATACATTAACCTTCAGAGAAAAAATTGATTATAGCGTTAAAAAGCAGGCGATGACGTCCGTCGCCCGGTTGGGGCGACTGCGGACGTGTTACAACAGACTACTTACGGCAAAAGAATCAAAATGACGTACCAATCTGGAATTGGAATTTCTGCTTGTTATCACCCGGTTTGGGGCTGATCGGATGGGCGTAGGAAATTTCCAGCGGCCCCAACGGTGACTGCCACGACAAGCCGATACCGGTCGAATAACGCCAGCCGCATGGATCCTCGACAATCCCGCCTTCGTCCGCATTGCCGGTGGTGCAGCTTGCCTTGCCGGTTGTTCCGACTTTACCAGCATCGGCAAACACGAACCAGCGCAGTGTACGGTCATTATGCGTACCAGGAAATGGCAGGTATAACTGCACATTACCAACAACCCGGGTTGAGCCGCCCAGATAGTCGCCCGAAACCGGATCGCGGGCTCCCAGGGATGCCCCCTCATAGCCCCGCACCGAGCCAATACCACCGGCGTAGATGTTTTTGATGACCGGGAACGGCTTGTCTTTGGACAATGAACGGCCATAGTCTGCGCTCAGGTTAAACGCCAGGGTGTAGTCCTTGCCCAGCGGCAGATAATACTGCTGTTGAGCGCTTAACATATAATATTTCAGATCGCCCACGCCCAGTGTACCCTGTACGGAGCTCAGATAGCCGCGAGTGGGCGCCAGCGCATTGTCCCGCGTATCCTTTCTCCAGCCCAGATTGAGCATCAGTACATTGGTGGACTCGCCATAGTCGTCGACAAAATCACGATACGCCTTGGGAATCAGATAACCCGAATTTTCGCCCGGCAAAGTGATTTTGCTGTTTTCAAACGTGGCGCCCATGATAATCCGGTCATTTTCGGAAATGGGTACGCCGAAGTTCATGCCAAGACCGATCGTACGCGTGCGATAGGAATCTTCGTCCTGCTCAACGTTATAGTTAAGCGGTGTTTCGGTACGGTAATACAGCGAGGTCGTGCGGCTGATCCCACTGGTTGTCCAGTATGGATCGGTATGGGTCAGGCTGACATTGCGATAGCGCTTGCTGGTATTGACCTGCAAACCGAGATCGGTGCCCGATCCAAAAACGTTCTCCTGACTGATGCCGGCGGTAAAGGACAGTTTGTCGGTGGTGCCGTAGCCCACGCCCAGATTGATCAGGCCGGTCGGCTTTTCCTTGACATCCACATTCACGTCAACCTGATCATCCGTGCCGGCGACCGGCATCTGCGTTACATCGACACTGTTGAAATAACCCAGACGATTGATCCGGTCCTTGGACTGCGAGAGACGATTTTCATCATACCAGCCCGCTTCCTGCTGGCGCATTTCACGACGGATGACTTCATCCCGCGTGCGCACGTTGCCGCCAATATTAATGCGGTTTACATATACGCGACGACCCGGGTCCACAAAAAAGGTCAGATCGGCTTCCTGGGTTTCCTTATCGGGCACCGGATTGGCATTGACGTTGGCGAACGCATAACCGAGTCCGCCCAGATAGCTCTTGATGGCGTCGGTGGTTTTCTGCGCCCGCTCTTCACTGTACGTTTCACCGGGTTTGGGCTCGATCAGCGCCTGCAGCTCATTGTTCAATCCCATCAGATTACCCGCCAGCTGCACTTTACGCAGCTTGTAGGGCTTGCCTTCATTGACGGTCAGATTGATTGAGATATCCTCACGATCGGGCGTAATATTGACCTGCGGCGAATCCATGGAGAAATCCAGGTAACCGCGATCCAGGTAATATTTGCGGATGGATTCCGTATCTTTGTCCAGTTTTTCACGGGAGTATTTGTCCGAGCCCGTATACCAGGTCATGTAACCAGGCGTGGTCATATCCATTTGATCGCGCAGTGTGCCTTCGGAAAAGGCTTCGTTGCCTACAAAATGGATGTCCCGGATGCGGGAGATGCCGCTTTCCTGTACCGAGAAGCTGATGCCGACCCGATTATTGGGCAATGGGGTAATGGACGAATTCACTTCCGTGCCGTAATGGCCTTTTGAAACATATTGCGAGCGGATTTCATTCTTGGCCCGCTCAAGCAAGGCTTCATCATAAGCCCGGCCAGCCCCAAAGCCGACCCCGGACAGCGTTTCAGTAATGGTTTTGCTGTCGAACACTTTCATGCCGTCGAATGTGACTGATGAAATAACCGGCCGCTCTACCACGTTCACATACACGATACGGTTGCGCGTGGAAATATTGACGTCATTAAACAGGCCTGTTGCATAGAGCCGCTTGACCGAATCTGTCGCCTGCTCCTCGGTAAACTGTTTACCGACGCGGGCCGGAACGTAATTGAACAGGGTCGCCGGATCGGTACTGCGCAATCCTTTTACCTGAATATCCTGCACCACGAAGGGCGCAAATGCAAAAGATGCCTGCGGAAGAATGAGCATCGCGATCAGAGCCGGGATCGCTTTCTTTTTCATTGAACTAAGCTGTCTCAAAGACATTCGGACTTTCCTTGTGGATTCGGATATGCATAAGCGCTAAATTGTATGCCAGAACACAGCGTCTTGTCAGCAATTTTCCTTGTATGTTAATACGTTAGCGACGTTACTCAACGTTATCCGGCAATTCTCATCACGTCATTGAGAAATGCCACTACCATCAGGGCCAGCAACAGCATGTAACCAAATGCCAGGCCCTTCTCCTGCACAAATGCCGGCAGGGGACGACCCCGCACAATTTCGAATAACGCAAACAGCATTTGCCCGCCATCCAGGCCGGGAATCGGAATCAGGTTAAGCACACCAATACTGATGGTGATCAGCGCAATGAACTCAATGAATCGTTCGAGCCCCAGACTGGCCGATTTGCCGGCGTAGTCGGCAATCGTGACAGGCCCGCTGATATTTTTCCAGGACACCTGCCCGATGACCATTTTGCCCAGCATTTTTACCGAAAACCAGGCGGTATCCAGGGTTCTCGTTGTGGCCAGAGCCACGCTTTCAAACAACCCGTACCTCACAAATGTCATGGGGTAACCCGACTGCAGCGCCACGCCGATTTTACCCTGAGAGACGCCGTCCGGGCCTCTGGTCGCGCGCGGGGTGACATTGAGCGCGATGCGCTGGCCATCGCGCAGCACCACCAACGGCACAGACTGGCCGGCGCTCTTCTCGATTTGCTCGATAAATGCACGCGCATCCAAGTCGGTGCGGGCGCCGGCCTGCACAATGATGTCGCCTTGTTTTATCCCGGCCGCTTCGCCGGCGCCACCGGCGATAACCTGCGCCGCACTGGGCGGTGGCGCATCGATATCCAGGCCGTTGAGCCTGGACAAATTGACGCCTTCAAGG
>DATGQC010000499.1:0-7946 GCA_035304425.1 Advenella sp. | reverse complement strand
TGTTGTTGTTGTTGTTGTTGTTGTTGACGCTATCTGGCCTGTGCGACCGACCTGCAACCCGATTAATCCCGACCTCTGTTCCGGGTTCTGCTGGATTCTGTTTAAGCAGGCGGACACCGGTCTGGTCTCCGCTGGGTGCCGGTTTGGCCTGGCATGTCCTGCGAGTGCCGGGCCGAGGCGTCATTCACGCTCGGCAATGCTCTTCAATTTTTGGTTCGAAGCACGATCTGAGTGATCTCAGACGGGCGCCCCAGGCGGATGGGAAACCCGTTCCACAGTCCGGTGCCCATGCTGACGTACATCTTCATCGCATCCACATCGTATAAGCCATTGACGTAGCCGTCATTAGCCATTTTGGTGAGCACGTGCGCGCCTAAAATCTGTCCGCCGTGCGTGTGTCCCGACAGCTGCAGGGACACCCCGGCCCGTGCATGGGCCAACGCGCCCGCCGGGCGGTGGCTGAGCAGGATGACGGTCTGGTTTGCCGGCACATGTTCCAGCGCGGCGGCGACGTCCGGGTCGGGAAGACCAAAGCGACCGGCCGCGTGATCGGTGATACCGGCCACCACAATCTGTTGATTTTCATGGGTGATGGTCGCGTGCTGGTTCGTGAGCATATGTAGCCCGAGATCGTTGAATGCCGACAGCCAGCTTTGATATCCGGAATAATATTCGTGATTGCCTGGTATGGCCAGCACGCCGTATCTGGCTGTCAGCGATTGCAGCGGCTTGACATCATCGGCTCTGGCCTGTGGCGAGCCATCGACCATGTCACCGGTGATGACGGTCAGGTCGGGACTCAGCGCATTGGCCCGGTCAACGACAGCAGCCATCCAGGGGCGCTGCAGCAGGCGACTGGCATGCAGATCGGTTAATTGAACAATACGAAAGCCATCAAAGGCGATGGGCAAACCCGGTAATTCGATCTCAACCGTTTTGACCTTTGGGACCTTTACTGCATTCCAGACGCCGATGGCGGCTATCACAAGGGTGACAACGGTGATTGCAAACAGCAACCGTGGCGAGGCGAGCAGCAGACGTCCGGTTTCTGCTGATACAGGATAGGTCACCATGCCCAACAGATCTTTTACGAGAATGAAAAAGCCCAATAGAAGCAGCGTGCAAAATAGCCAGCCCAGCAGCATCAATACCGCGCCGGGAATTTCCGGCGAGGCCATGGAGCCAAACCAGGTCCGGGTGATCAGGTGATGTTCGGCGACGCACAGAACGGCAAGAGTCAACACGATTTTGCTGGTCAGGTTCAGCGACAGCGGCCAGATGCCGCGCGCGCTAACGTATAGACCAATGACTGCCATAATAATATGGAGCACAGAGAAATTCCTGTTTGATTACTGTAAGGTCGCGGCGGCGCAACGGGGATATGTAAAACCGTACACCGATTTCAATCGCCATGGTCAGCCAGCGCTGACCGTTACCGACGCGATGAGTGGAGCTCGTATTATACGCAAGCGAGGGGGCCTGACTGGCGGATTGAACGACGCTGGCATACCCGGGCTATCCTCTATATCTGGCCAGTCCAACTTACAAATAATAAGTTGTAATTTTAAAATACAACATATACTATGTATGGCAGATATACAAATTAAATGCTGTATTTGTGATTTACAGCTTATAATCTGTAAAACATCCGGGAGGTATACATGCGTGACTATATTGTTCATACATCGGCCCAGCTACCCATGCTGCTACAAGCGTTCCGCAAGGAGGCCGGCCTTACGCAAAGCGAAGCCGCCCTCCGGCTGGGCGTGACGCAGCAGACGTTGTCCGCACTGGAGCGGCACGCTGACACCGTGAGCGCAGATCGATTATTGCGATTGCTCAGCATCCTGGGCGTGGACCTTGTGCTGCGCAAGAGCGGTGAGTCCAACGCCTCAGGCGACGTCGCTCCTTCAGCCTGGTAATCGCCATGGGCAGACGCTCTCATGCTCGCGCCCTCGGGTTATGGATGAACGCAGATTATGTCGGAACATGGCATACCCGGCCGGGCGACGGCGAAGTTCTGCAATATGCCGATAGCTGGGTTGCCTCGGCGCGCGGTCGGGCGCTTTCCCTGTCTCTTCCTTTTGCGCCGGGTAATCCGCCTCACCGGGGCGAAGCAGTGCGGGCTTACTTCGAAAATCTCTTGCCCGACAGCAAAGAGATTCGCCAGCGGGTGGCGCGCCGGTACCAGACCGGCTCCACCGATGCATTCGATTTGCTGATGCAGGTGGGGCGCGACTGTGTCGGCGCCCTGCAGTTGCTTCCTGAAGGAATGCAGCCACAGGCAATAGACACCGTCCTGGCCACGCCAATGAGCGAGGCCGAAATCGCCAGCTTGTTGCGTGATACGCTGAATCCCGGCCCTTTGGCGGGCGCCGCCGGCGTCGATACCGGCGACTTGCGCATCTCCATTGCCGGCGCGCAGGAGAAAACGGCCCTGCTGCATTTTCAGGGCCAATGGTGCCGGCCGCAAGGCGCGACACCCACAACCCATATTTTCAAGCTGCCAATGGGCCTGGTCGGCAATATGAAACTGGATCTGAGCGAATCTGTGGAAAACGAATGGCTTTGCGCCGAGATCCTGCGCGCCTATGGGTTGCCCGTGGCTGCTTGTGAACCGCTGCAGTTTGAAGACATGAAGGTCTTGTCTGTGACGCGATTCGACCGCGCCTGGGTCGCCTCTGATCCGCAAAAGCCGTGGCTGGTCAGGCTGCCGCAGGAAGATTTTTGCCAGATCACGGCAACGCCGCCACATTTGAAGTATGAGACGGATGGCGGACCAGGTGTGGATCGCATCATGAGGCTGCTCGATACCTCTCTTTATCCCGAACGTGATAAACGTATTTTTTTCCAGTCGCAGATCCTCTTCTGGATGTTGTGGGCGCCTGATGGCCATGCCAAGAACTTCAGCGTTTTTCTTCGGCCCGGCGGCGGCTATGAGCTCACGCCGCTGTACGATATTCTTTCCTCTCTGCCTTTTCTGGGAGAAGGGACAGGCAGGCTTTCACCGTTCAAGGTGAAAATGGCGATGGCTGTGCGCTCAAAAAACGCCCATTACCTGATGCGAACAATTGGGCGACGGCACTGGCTGACTGTGGGGGAGCGGTATGGCGTGGTCGCGTCTGACGGGCGTGGCGCGCAAGCGGTTGTGGATGAGATTGTGACGCGAACGCCCATGGTCGTGCGTGCCGTGCGCGACAGGCTACCCAAGGCATTTCCCGAATCGCTGGCCAACAGTATTTTACAGGGCCTGCTGGCGTCGGCTGACAGACTGGCCGGATGATGCTGCGAACGGATGCGGCGGTTGTTTGCCAAAGCCCGTTCGATCTGAAGGACATTTTCGGCAAGCCGGAGTCTGCAAACTCATTAGGTGCATGCTGCGATCGTGCAGAGCCCGGCAAATGTTTACTTCTGCTTAGCTCAGCACTGCGGCGGTACTGTTTTTATAAAAATGAATACTAAAACCGGTATTGAAATACAAAAACGCTTCGCTATAGCAAATATTGAAATGACTGTCGTTAAATTAAAAGGTCAATAATATAGTTTATTGACATTAATGCCGGAAGCGGTTAGGATAAGCGGGCATTGTGCTGATGATTAAATATTGCATTTGTGATTAAAGCCGGGCGGTGGCTGTCGAACAGACCGGGTGCCGCGGCTAGCGGAAAATATTGCAGCAGGGGACATGATCGTGAAATCGCCAGACTGGTTTTGAGCGTACTGATCCAGTCACTCGAGGGCCTGGGGGCATGTGAGCGCGCGCTCGCGGGCGCGCTTGATCCGAAGCTGATGACAGCAACAAGCAATAGGTCTGGCATTTGTCATGCACGGCAAATAACAGCCTATCGCTTGCGGCGCCTGTCGGCAAACAAACGGCAGGGGCGTTTTCCCGGAACGACATAGCACGTCAGCGGCCGTATGCGGTGCGTTTCTGTGCCCCAGATGATCGTCAGCCACAAGCATTACAACATTAACTTCGCTTGAGTAAGTGTCATACATATACGGGAGAGTAGAGATGAAAAGAAAGCTTCAGGCCACAGCCCTTGCTGTCGGCGCCATGGCGATGATCGGTATGGGGGCAGCGCGCGCAGCGCAAGCCGACGTCAAGTCCGTGAAGAATGGCGCCGCAACGATCAGTTATTACGCTCAAGGCGAAGGGCCGCTTATTCTGCTGATTGCTTCAACAGGGCGGGGAACCGAGGAGTTCGGCCCATTGGCCGAGCGCCTGGCGCAGCGCGGTTATCGCGTGCTGCGAGCGGAACCGCGCGGTATCGGTGGCAGCCACGGTCCAATGGAAGGGGTTTCCTTTCATGATTTCGCCAAAGACTTTGCTGCCGTTATCCGCAACGAGGGCGACAAAGCGATTCTTGCGGGTCATGCATACGGCAACTGGATAGCTCGCACCATCGCTTCGGATCATCCTGAGCTGGCGCGCGGTGTTGTACTTGTCGCTGCCGGCGCCAAAACCTGGCCCAAGCAATTGAGCGAGGCCATTACGATGATCAATGATCCTGCATCCTCGCGCGAACAACGTCTTGAAGGCTTGAAGCTGGCTTTTTTTGCGCAGGGCAGCAACCCCGAACCCTGGCTTGAAGGCTGGCATCAGGCGGTCACCAAAAGCCAGCGCGCAGCGCGCAAACTGACCAATCGGGATGACTGGTGGGCTGCTGGTTCCGTGCCCATGCTTGATCTGCAAGGCGGCGCCGATCCTTTCCGTCCGGCAGCGTCGCGTGAAGAATTGAAGCAGGAGTTCGGCGATCGCGTGACGGTGAAAGTGATCGAAAATGCAAGCCATGCGCTGCCGGCCGAAAAACCGGTTGAAACCGCGAATGCGATAGCAGACTGGGCCGATACTTTAAAAGACTAGCCTGGGGTCGATGTGGGCAACGCCTGGCCCGAGCACCGTGTGCAGGCATTGACTGTTTGCAGCCATGGCCTCGCGTCTGCCGTCAACGCCGCCTGCAAACGTTCAATGAGTTGATGCTGTGACGTTATTGTCGCCAGCCATCGGTCATGATGCGGACTTCAGGATGTCCTGTACCGTTAGGCAGGCGGCAGGTCGGTGGCCGCTGCAGTACCCAACCCAGGCGCCGCGGGCACGTTCGGCCGGTCATTGCGTGCCTCCATTTTCTGCAGTTGGCGCAATGACCGGATGACCGCAGCGACCGTGACTGCAAAGCGCCAGTATTTGCGACGCCACTGGCGCAGCGGCAGCCACAGGTGCGGCACGATCATACCCGGCGCCCATTGGGGGCGCCAGCGCAACATATTACGGGGCCGGTGGGAAATCGTGACAGTTGGCACACCCAGGGCCGAAGCCAGATGACCAATTCCTGAATCGTTGCCAATCAGATAGCCCGATTCATGGATAAATTCCGCCAGCGCCTGCAGCGATTCAAAATGGTTCACTGTGAAGGGCTGCCCCGTTGCGGCAGCCTGCCAGGCCGCTGCTTCGCGTTCCTCTACGACAAAGGCAACGTCATGGCCATCGCGACACAGGCGTTGCGCCAGCGCGATGAATTTGGCGTCTGACCAATAGCGTTCAGCTGACCCGGCGGTCGGATGAATCACAATACGTCTGCGGTTTTGCCGCCAGCGCTCGGGATGCGGGCTAATCAGGCCGCAAGCATCGGACCAGTCCTCAATACCGTAAGCGGCGTTTGCAAAATGGCGTAATTCGTTCAGAAAAAGCCTGGGCTGTGCCGGTTGCTCGCGCAACCACATGGTTAATGACTTGACCGGGCAGGGGCACTGGCGCAGATCGAGCGCGATGGGCTGATCAATATCCATCTGGAACAGGCTGTCAAATTCAGTCAATGCAGAGATGCCTTCAGATGGAATGGGCCGCACCTGCAGTCCCGGCAGCCACGAGGCCAGCGCGTGCGCCTGGCGTCCGAATACAGTGACCTGATAGCCGCTGCGCACCAGGTTTTGGGCCAGCGGAAGTAGCAACAAGGAATCGCCCAGCTTATTGGAAACCAGGAAAGCGATATGTTCGGTAGGCGGCATGAAAAATGGGTTGCTGAATATGAGTGAGGCGTATCATATTGTTACGTTGAAAAAAAGGCAATGCCGACAAGCATCCAATGAAAAAATAGTTGCGTGTTCGGGCGTTTGCCAAGAGGCGGGGCGTTACGTGCCGGCTCCTGCCAGAGGTGGGTGGCTGCAGCGGCGTGCCCCCTATTGCAGGGAATAGCGGTCCATTTCTGGGTGGCCTCATTGCATCCGGAACCGAAGCCGGCATGCCTATGCTAAAACCGGCGTTAATTACATCATCTGGATTTGCGTGTT
The DNA here is from genome assembly GCA_035304425.1 of Advenella sp. GTDB lineage: Bacteria > Pseudomonadota > Gammaproteobacteria > Burkholderiales > Burkholderiaceae_B > Advenella. Next base: position 1,655 of record DATGQC010000499.1, on the reverse strand, counting down.
GCGGGCGAATCCCATGAGGCATCTGCCGCTGCATTCTCAAAGGATCGGCAGATAGCGTGGCCTATCGCGGGCTCAGCACGCGCTGGATCACGAGGCAGCCAGGGCGCCTCAGCCACGCCTGTAGCACGCTATTTCACTTGTTGTTTGTTCAGTTTGCGCGCAAGCGTACGGCGATGCATGCCCAGGCGGCGCGCGGTTTCCGAAATGTTGAATCCTGTTTCTGCCAATGTTTCGTGAATACGTTCCCATTCCAGGGTTTTGATGGATGACTGACGGGCAGTCACTTTGACGTCGGTCATGCCGCCCGAACGCTGAAAGGCGGCTTCAATGTCATCTGTGTTGGCTGGTTTCGCAAGATAATGACAAGCCCCCAGTTTGATGGCTTCTACAGCGGTGGCGATACTGGCGAACCCGGTCAGTACGACGATCAGCATGTCCGGATTGTGGGCATGCAGGTCTTTCACACAGGCAAGGCCCGAGCCTTCCCCCTTTAGCTTGAGATCAACAACCGCATAGTCTGGTGTGCGGTGCTGCAGAACGGCCAGGACGGAATCCTGGCTGTTGGCGGCAACCACCTGATACCCGCGACGTTCCAGCGAGCGCGTGAGCGTGCGTGCGAATGCTATATCGTCTTCCACGATCAGCAGCTCGCCTTTAATGATGTCTTGTGTCAATGGTCATCTCCTTTTTCCAGTTTGATGGCCGATAGGGGTAGGGACAGGGTCACCGATGCCCCGCCGGATGGCAGATTCTGCGCGGTAATGCTGCCGCCCAGGGTGCGGGCAACGTTGACCGAGAGAAACAGACCCAGCCCGCCACCCGGCTTGCCTTTGTTGGAGTTGTAAGGCTCACCCAGATGGGCCAGCATTTCCGGAGCGAATCCGGGACCGGCATCCATGACGGTCAGGATCAGAATATCTTCTTCACGCGTGACTTGCACGCGCAGCCAGTCGGGCGAGGCTTCCAGCGCGTTGTCCAGGACATTGCCGATCATCTGCTGCAAGGCCGAGTCTGAAATGATGCGCACGTCCGGGCCAAAATGATTTTCATAAAGCATTTGTCTGGGCTGGCGCAGGGTTCGCCATTGCGTGAGCACTTGATCAAGAAACTGATACACGGTTGTTTCTGTCGGAGAGTCGCCGCGTGTTTTGCCGGCGGAGACCAGGATGCCGGTAACGATCGCCTTGCAGCGCATGACCTGGGCCTGCATTTCATCAATCTCCTGCCGCAATTCCGGATTCCTGGTAAAGGGTAACATATGTTGCCAGTCCCCCAGAATGACGGCAATGGTAGACAGCGGCGTGCCCAGTTCGTGCGCCGCACCGGAGGCCAGCAGGCCCATGCGGACAATATGTTCTTCCTCTGCGGCGGCCTGGCGCATGGCGGCCAGGTGAGTATCGCGCATACGCAGATTCCGGCTGATTCGTGTCATGAACACCACGATCAGGGCGGCATTGAGCGTGAAGCATACCAGCATGCCCAGGACATACAGGCTGTTCAGGCCCTGTTCATGGGCAGGTTGCAGGATCAGGGTCTGTTTCGAGAGTGCAAGCCAGGCAAAGCAGACGCTGGTAATACCTACCATAATCCATGTGCTGCGCGGCGTGAGCAGAACCGCAGCCAGCGTCAGTTGCAGCAAGAACAGAAAAATGAAC
>DATGQC010000498.1:0-2593 GCA_035304425.1 Advenella sp. | reverse complement strand
AAACTGCTGTCTGAGGCCGAAATGGGGGAACTGTTCAAGGTGCTGGCTATCGGCAGACAGGTGGATATGGATCTGGTCGGATTTGCTACGGGAGATCGTCGCCATCGCCTCTGAAGGCCTGTCAGCGCCAGACATCGGCGCTGCCACTGCCGGGAAACGGGAAAGCCGGCCGGGCTGGAATAAGGGAACCGCGCGGGTGCGTCATCGATCCAGGCGAAGGATCTGCGCGCCCGGGCTGTGGATATGAATGCGTCGACACAAGCCCTGTCGCTTTGGTGGCGCCAGCGCACCGCAAATAAGCCAGAGCGGCTTACCATTGCCGGCGCAACCGAGCCGGCGGCAGCATCTGGCATGCCAGGCTTAAACCGACCCCCATCTGGCACGGCCTGGCGTCAATGGTATATAGTGTACTGGTAATGGATAATCGGGCCACCGCGACAGCGAACCTGACCGAAGCAATAGACAACGCCATAGACATGGGGACACCCGATGACCCGAAGCATGCCGCAAGCAGACCACGCATCCAATATGGTCATTTATATTGCCCTGGCGGGCAATACTCTGGTGGCCCTCAGCAAATTCATCGCAGCCGCCATTACCGGCAGTTCAGCCATGCTCAGCGAAGGCGTGCACTCGGTGGTCGATTGCATCAACGAAATTTTGCTCCTGTATGGCGTACACCGCAGCCGCAATCGGCCTGACAAAAAACACCCGATCGGCTATGGCCGCGAAGTCTACTTCTGGAGTTTCGTTGTCGGCCTGTTGATTCTGACCTTTGGCGCCGGCGTCTCGGTCTATGAGGGCATTATCCACATTCGGGAGCCGCACCCGATTGAATCGCCTCACGTTACGTACATCGTTCTGGCACTGGCTTTCCTGTTCGAGGGCTTCTCCTGGGTCTTCACCTTAAGGAAATTCAGAGGCAACCGCCCTTACTCCGCGCTCTTTCGCATGATTGTGCACAGCAAGGATCCGCCCACCTTCATCGTATTGCTTGAGGATTCCGCCGCCATGCTCGGACTGCTCATTGCCTTCGCAGGCGTTTACCTGTCTGTGGAACTGGATAATCCGGCGCTCGATGGCGCGGCGTCGATACTGATTGGCCTTACGCTGGCGCTGACGGCCCTGCTGGTGGCGCGTGAAACCAAAGGTTTGCTGATCGGGGAAGCCGCCGGCGCGGACATTCGCGACTCCATCGTGACGCTGGCCGAAAGCACCGCCGGCGTCGCCCGCGTCAATGGGTTGATTACGGTGCAGACAGCGCCGCAGGAGATCACGGTTGCAATGAGCCTGGAATTTGCCGACGCGCTGCGCGTCCCGGAACTGGAAGCGATCGTGATCGCGCTTGAAAACAAAATCCGCAAAGGACATCCCGAGGTTGCAACGCTGTTTATCAAGCCCCAATCGCATGAACAGTATGAGCGGCTCAGACCGGAAGATGACCCGGGTTACATTGAGCCCTGATCTGCCGGATCGGTCCATCGCTGCGCAGCGGGTCGGGCCCACAGGCGCAGCCCATGACAAGCGCAGCGCTTGCCTGACGGGCTAACACGGTTGCCTCAGGACCTGGCGCCGGCCGCTACCCACCGACAACCGGCTCGGGCCGATCAGCGCCTGAGCGCCTGCTCCAGCAATTGTCCGATAATGTCGTTGGTGCTCGTGTCCTGCTGCACAGCGCGCTCGCGCAGTTGATCGATCACATCCTGTTTGAGCTTGATGGGAAAGGATACCAATCCCTGCGCCTGGTCCAGCTTGCGCTGAGCACGACGATCAAGCGCAGCGTCGGCGGCGGCGCCAAATCGGCCCGGCACGCCTTCCTGTTTCATTTTCCCCACTGTTTTAAGCGCTTTGGCTTTTTCAAGATCGGTCTTTTTCATTGTTATCGTCCATATAGTTGGGAGCGTCAGCATCAGCCACGCCAAAATAGCAGCCAATGGCCAGCCAGGGCGCGGATGCCGCCATGGCACGGCAATAGCCATTGCTGCCGCGCGAGTCTACAGCATCGGCCATACAGACGCAAATACTTCCTGCGCTAATGTCAATCTGCTACATTTTTACATGAATGCAATATCGGTTTATTAAACTGGCAATCTATATTAAAGTGGTTATTACTTAAAGTTGAAAGTGGATAGATTTAACCTAGCTATGACGACTGAACTGAAAGGAACACTGCCATGAACGAAGAAACCAGCCAGAGCCAGACTCCGGTTCCTGCGCCAGATAACGCGGCCCGCAATTTCACCTGGATTACCTATGCGATGTACGCATTGGGGTTGTTTACCGGGTTGTTTTCAGTTGTGGGCGTCATCATGGCCTACGCCAAACGGGGCGAGTTTGCCAATACGATTTATGCCGATCATATGCAATATCTGATCCGTACTTTCTGGATCGGCCTGATCGGCGCGATTGCAGGCTTTTTGCTAATGATTATCCTGATCGGCTGGATTGTGCTTATCGCCGTTACCGTATGGTACATCTATCGCATCGTCATGGGCGCCATCCGCCTGAACGATGGCCAGGGCGTATCCACCACATCCTGGTTCTGATCCATCTGGCCTTCGTGCAGGCGGCAAGGGCGCTGCGCTGCGGTAAT
>DATGQC010000497.1:0-3520 GCA_035304425.1 Advenella sp. | reverse complement strand
ATGCCCTGCTCCTATATTTGCTCCTATATTTGCTCCTATATTTGCTCCTATATTTGCTCCTATATTTGCTCCTATATTTGCTCCTATATTTGCTCCTATATTTGCTCCTATATTTGCTCCTGTATTTGCTCCTATATATATACTCCTATATATATATAGAAGAGCGGGGTCAGGCAATGCGTTAGAAAGATCACATCAATGCAAATGCAGCGCCCCTTTGATCGCACCCCGCGCACAGGCCAATCCGGGTTGCGGGCCGGTGCGTCCCGCTTTCGCCCCATCCGCCTTGTGTCCCTGCGGGCCTTCAGGCCTTCGCTCCCTGTCATATGCATCGTTCCGCCGCGAGCTATAATTGCGGTTATGAACATTCGATTTCTGGAAACTTTCGTCTTGCTGGCTGAAATGCGCAATTTCCGTATGACCGCGGAACGCCTGCATACGACGCAGGCGGCCATCTCCAGTCGCATCGCTTCTCTGGAACAGGAATTCGGCGTACGCCTGTTCGAGCGCAACGCCCGCGAAGTATCCCTGACGCCGGACGGCAGCAAAGCCCTGGTCCATGCGGAGCGCATGGTCAAGCTGCTGCGCGACATGAAAGAAGACATGCTGGATAAACATACTTACGCCGGCGTCATTCGTATCGGCGTGATCGAATCCATCGTGCACAGCTGGTTCCCCGAATTTCTGGCCCGTCTGCATGAAAGCTACCCGCGTCTGAGAATTGAAATTGCCAGCGACACGACGGTCCATCTGACTGAGCAACTCAATAAAGGGGGGCTTGACCTGGTGCTGCAAGGCAACGCCATCCACGTTGCCCAGGTCGATACCATCGCCCTGGGCCAATTACCCATGCGATGGGTGGCCAGCCCGACATTGGAAATCGGCAATGATGTACTTAGTCTGGCAGACCTGGCTGCCTTCCCCATCGTGAGTTTTGCGCGCGAATCCGAACCCTACGCAGCCATTGAAAGAATGTTTGCCACAGCGGGTGATATATCTCTGCATCTTAATGGCATTTCCTCTGTCGCCACCATGATCCGGCTGGTACGGGATGGTTTCGGCGTCGCCGCGCTGCCTCCGGCCATTATTCAGCAGGAATTGAATGCCAAGACATTGCAACTGCTGCGCGCCGACACGGTATTGCCGCCACTTGAGATGCACGCAGCATTCCGTCACAACCAGGATAATCCCCTGGCGGAGACCATCGGTATGATTGCTCAAGATGTCGCCATCGCATTTGCAACCAATCGAGGCCAAAGCATCGCCTGCGCGCCGGTGCAAAGCTGAAAGCGACGCCCCCCTCCTTGCTGAGCCGTTCAGGATACCATCGCCCCCATCCACGTTCCAGACATAAGTGTTTACCCTAGTGCCAGATTCAACCCCTGAGCAAACCCCGCCCGTCCGCGGCGCTTGAAACACGGTTAGCAACAATCATAACCATTTGATATATATGAACTTTTAAAAGAATGAGCAGTTCAAGGCCGGGCCGTAATAAGATTTTGCGATCACTACCCCGTATATTTTCTTGTTGGACAGTCAAAAACACGCTACCTACACTGCCCACATATAAGACCTGACACAACACAACATTGCGCCGTGACGGCCGCAACCAGCAGGCTTATTTTCGGGCCACGCCCCTGCAGGGCGTCATCCACGGCCGGATTCCACCCACCGCTGACCGGCTATTGACGCCGACCAGCCCTATTCAACACGCAACTGTAGTTGGAACATACGATGAATAACTCAAGCACTGCGACCGGCCCCAGCCTGGGCGCCAACGCGAACGAACTGAAGGCAACCTATACCAAAATTGCCTGGCGATTGATCCCTTTCCTGGTTTTCCTGTTCATTCTGGCCTGGCTAGACCGCGTTAATGTCGGTTTTGCCAAACTGCACATGCTGCAGGACCTGCAATTTAGCGAAGCCGTATATGGGCTTGGAGCCGGGATCTTTTTTATCGGCTATTTTCTGTTCGAAGTCCCCAGCAATCTGCTGCTCGAAAAAATCGGTGCCCGCAAAACGCTGGCCCGCATTACCATATTATGGGGCGCCGCTTCTATCGGCATGGCGTATGTCACCACCCCCACGCAATTCTATATCATGCGTTTTCTGCTTGGCGTGTTCGAAGCCGGCTTCTTCCCTGGCGTGGTGCTGTATCTCACCTACTGGTTCCCGGCGGAATACCGGGCGCGCGTGAACGGCTTGTTCATGACTTCATTCGCACTGGCCGGTGTGGTCGGGGGGCCGTTGGCCGGCCTGATTCTGAACGGCATGCAGGATGTGGGACATCTGGCCAACTGGCAGTGGTTGTTCATTATCGAAGGTATTCCGTCTGTGATTGCCGGACTGTTCGTGCTGAAGTACCTGCCGGAAAAACCCGTGAATGCCAAATGGCTGACTCCACAGGAGCAACAGGCGGTGACCCGGGCGCTGGAAATTGAAAACAGCCAGACAGCCAATAAACATCTGTCTTTCAAGGATGCCTATCGCAACTACGGCGTCTGGCTGTGCGCCGCAGTGTATTTTTGCATCGTCAGCGGTAACGCCACAATCGCTTTCTGGAGCCCGTCCATTATTAAAGATATCGGCGTCGGCAACGACTTGATGATTGGTGTTCTGTCGGCCATCCCCTTCATTGCCGGCACCATCGCGATGGTCTGGAATGGCGCCCACTCCGATAAAACCGGTGAACGCAAGCTGCATTGCGCCATCGCAACCCTGATCGCCTGCATCGGCCTGATCGCCACCGGAGCGCTGCTGCACAATGCGGTGTTTGCGCTGATTGCCCTCACCGTTGCCTCAATCGGTATTCTGGCCGCCTTTCCGGTCTTCTGGTCCATTCCGTCTGCTTTTCTGGCAGGCACTGCCGCAGCCGGCGGCATTGCGCTGATCAACTCAGTGGGCAATCTGGCCGGGTTTGTAGCGCCATACATGATCGGCTCGCTGAAAACCAGCACGGGCTCGCTGTCTTCCGGACTGTATTTCGTTGCAGCACTGGAAATCCTTGCCTCGATCCTGGTTGTCCTGTTCATCAAAAAACGCTGATCCGCCGTTGCCGTCATTTCGCAGGCATGTGTGAAACATGACACATGCTTGTTCTCCATCTGTTTATCAAGAGTATTGCCATGAAACTTGAATTCTCACTTGTCCAAACCCCTTCAGCAACCATTGTTGCAGATATTGACACCCTGATCGTTGCAGGCTGGGCCGGACGCGATGTCAAAGCCATCGAACATCATATCGAAGAGCTGGCCGCCCTTGGCGTGCCCCGCCCCAGCACGGTTCCGCTATATTACAGGGTAGCCAACAACCAATTGACCCAGGCAAGCAAGATTCAGGCGCTGGGCACAGAATCCTCCGGCGAGGTTGAAGTCTTCGTATTCACAGTGGACGGCACGATGTATGTCAGCCTGGCCTCAGACCACACTGATCGTAAACTGGAAGCCTATGGCGTAGCTGAATCCAAACAGGTTTGCGTCAAGCCGATAGCAACATCAGCCTGGCGCTTTGACGAGGTAAA
>DATGQC010000496.1:0-5690 GCA_035304425.1 Advenella sp. | reverse complement strand
ACGGCAATTGAGAATGCATGAATATATAAGCAATGCGATATAAGCGATATAACCGGGTTCGACATGCATCGCGCCAGGCTGACCGGATCATGTCCGGCCTCTTTCCCTATGTCATATGCCATGCGCCTTGCCCGGTTCAGGCGCCGTTTCTGTTGCCATGAACGAAGCGCCTGCCATCATCACCGGCAGCGCGGCGCCGTTCCCGTCCCGGCCTGACCACGCCGCTGACTCGTGGCTGCCACTGCGACCGACGCAACAACATGCCCCCAGCTCAAAATCACGTCTGTGCCGGCGCGGCTAGCGGCAGCCAGACCCTGCGCATTGACGGATCTTCCGCATCTTCTTCGTTAATGAACCCCAGAGACGTCATCAGATGCAACATGGGCCGATTGCTCGACAGCACCACGCCCTCAAGATAGCTCAATTGCTGCTGACGGGCGGCCATGATAAGCGCTTCCATCAGGCTGCTGCCGAGGCCGCGTTTTTGCCAATGATCGCTGATAACCAGGGCATACTCGGCCCCTACCCCATCGGCATTGCGCAGGTAATGCGCCAGGCCGATGATGATCTCTTGCGGTAAGCCACGGTTGGCGGGATTGGGAATTTGCGTGGTCGCCACCAGGGCAAGTTCGCGATGATAGTCTACATATGTATAGCGTGTGAGCATCTTGGGCGTGAGTTCACGCATCATGGAAACAAAACGCATATAGCGTGATTTTTCAGAAAGCCCGCGGATGAACTCCTGCAATGCATCGGCATCCTCGGGACGGATCGGTCGCAATATCCAGGGCGAGCCATCGGCAAAAACCCGATTCTGAACCAAATGCGTCGGATACGGATAAATCGCCATATGACTGAAGCCGGTTTTCTGCGGCGTTGCCGCAGGGGCAGTCTTGGCCAGCCTGATGTTGATTTCATGAATATGCAGGTCCCTATAGCCAAGAATGATCGGGTCCAGTTCCATTGACTCGATGGCGGGCAGCTCGCTGACCATTTCACTGATCACCTCCAGCAGCCCCTGCAACTTGCGCAGGATTTGCGGCTCGACATAAGATTGCAGTTCCTGGCGCCAGACCCGACTGCGCTCTATCAATTTGCCGGCCAGATTCAGGTTCAGCGGCGGCAGGTCTACGCCCCGATCCGAGGCGGAAAAGCGAACCATATGTCCGCCTTCTCCGAACCAGATCCAAGGCCCGAAAATCGGATCATGGCAGACACGGATCATGACAGAGGGCACATCATCCAGCGTACTGAAACGCTCATCGTCTTCATCACAATCCCAGCGCACGTCCGGATGAAAGCACTCGACCAATCCGATACATTGCTGGCGGGTAAGCCGGCTTGCGCCATCCTGGCTGGCGGCCTCCAGAATGGCGCGCGCCTGTTCAAGTTCAGCCGGCCGTTGCCCTGAATGCACATAACGGGTTTGCTGCAGCAACTGCTGATTATAGTGATAGGAAGTGAGCGATAGAACGGCGCTAAGCGCAGTTTCAGGTGTACGAAAGGCGGGCATGCCCGCCTGGTCAAGCAATCGGCGCAGCGGGCGCATTTTGGCCTCTCCGAGCAGGCAGGTCACGATCGGCTTGTGCGCGCCAGGCGCAAATGCGGCCAGCGCTTTGACCACCTGCTGCATATCGCAGAATTCGTCCGGCGCCAGAATCACCATGACGGCATCGACTTGACTGTCTGCGATCAGGCACCGCAAGCCATCGATCAGCGCTTCGGGCGTCAGGGGGACATAAGGAATGACCGGGTTATCGACCAGCGTACTGACGCCAAAGATGTCACTCAGGCACTTGACCGTGGCCTGGGTAAGGGGCGCCATCGACATGGAACTGTCGGTCGGGATGGCGTCCTGCACCAATTGCGCCGAAGCGCGGCCATTGGCAAGCATGGCAATTTTGCCCCCGCGAGGCCTTCTGGCATACGACATTGCCTTGATTGCCGCAAACAGCTCGACGAAATAATTTACGCGGATTGCGCCGGCACGCCGGAGTGCGGCGTCAAGCACCACGTCGCTGCCCGATAGTTCCGAATCCGCCCGACCGGCACGCAGGACGATCACCGGCTTGACGCTGGATGCGGCGCGCAAGGCGCTGATCAGCTCCCGGCCTGAAGTGAGTTTGTCCAGGTACAGCGCAATGCTATCGGTACGCGGATCGGCCGCCAGGTACTCGATCAGTTCAGGCAGATCGACATCGGTCACTTCTCCCAGCGATACGGCAGCAGACAGTCCCAGATTGACGTCTTCGGCCCAGTCGATGATCGAGCGCAACAGCATTCGCGATTGCGATATCACCGCAATCCGGCCGGCGCGCGGCTGCATCTGCGCCAGACTCAGGTTCAGGTTCAGATGCGGGCGATAAATGCCGAAGGCGCGCGGCCCCAGCAACATGACGCCATATTCCCTGCACCAATCCTGGATCAGAGCGCGGGTGTCCTGCGGCGCCTGATCCACCACCTGGCCGGGCAACAACAGAACAGCGCGCGGCGGCGCCGCTGCCATTTGCTGCAAAACGGCAGCCAACAGTCCGGACCGGACACAAATCACAGCAAGATCACGGCCGGGCGTCATTGCCCAGTGCTGCAACCGTTGCTGCGCCGAAGCCAGATCGTCCGGCAGCGGTAAAAGATCGGTCGCTGCCTTCAGGTAGGCAGGAACCTGTGTGAAAACGGCAAGCTCCGTGTCGGCGATGACGCATAGCGAGCGTGGTTCAAAAAATGCCGCGAGTCGGTGACGCAACATACATCCTCTTGGAGTTGAGTGATTTGAACGGGCCAGATCTTTTTATATAAATAGCTGATTCATTTGCTCTGGCCATTCATAACATTTTAAACTGACTCTCTTCTGATTTATCCAATTGCCGAGCAATCATAATGAATACGCCCCAATCTGCCCCAACAGCAGTTCGCACCCGATTCGCGCCCTCTCCTACCGGTTATCTTCACCTGGGGGGCGCGCGCACCGCCCTGTTCTCCTGGGCCTTCGCCCGCCATCACAACGGCACATTCGTGCTGCGCGTCGAAGATACCGACGTGCAGCGCTCGACGCCGGAGGCGGTCCAGGCCATTCTGGACGGCATGAAATGGCTGTCGCTGGATGCGGATGAAGGCCCCTTCTATCAGATGCAGCGCATCGATCGCTATAAGCAAGTGCTGGCCTCCATGCTGGAGTCAGGCACCGCCTACTACTGCTACAGCAGCCCGGAAGAAGTGGAGCGCATGCGCGAAACCGCCAAGGCGCAGGGACGCAAGCCAAAATATGACGGCACCTGGCGACCTGAACCAGGAAAAACACTGCCGCCCGTACCGGAAGGGCGCAAGCCGGTTGTCCGCTTCCGCAATCCGCTGGACGGCGCGGTGACCTGGAACGATATGCTCAAAGGCCCGATTTCAATCGACAATGCCGAGCTTGACGACTTGATTATTGCCCGCCCGGATGGCACGCCGACCTACAACTTCTGTGTGGTGGTAGACGATCACGACATGCAAATCACTCACGTGATCCGCGGCGACGATCACGTCAACAACACGCCACGCCAGATCAATATTCTGAAGGCGCTGGGCGCAACCGTACCGGAGTATGGGCATCTGCCGATGATTCTTGGCCCCGATGGCCAGAAACTGTCCAAGCGCCACGGCGCAGTCAGCGTCATGGAATACGATACGCAGGGATACTTGCCCGAAGCCATGATCAACTATCTGGCTCGACTGGGCTGGAGTCATGGCGACCAGGAACTGTTCACGCGCGATCAGTTCGTGCAGTGGTTCGATACCCGCAATCTGTCGAAATCTGCCGCGCAGTGGGATCCTAAAAAACTCAATTGGGTGAATGCTCACTACATCAGGCAATTGACCGACGACGCATTGGTCGCCCATGTTGCGCCACGTATTGCGGCGCGCGGCGGCAATACCGCAGGCCTGGATCTGGCTGCCATTTTGAATTTGTTCCGCGATCGGGCAGAAACGCTTGAACAGCTGGCCGATAACGCGATGCTCTTTTGCGCCCCGTATCAGCCAGCCGATCCACAGCTTGCCGCTACCGTGCTGACCGAAGAGGCACGCGCGACGCTGAAGAAATTTGCCACCGCTGCTGCTGCGCTCGACTCCTGGGATGTGCCCGCCCTTGCCACGCTGGTCAAACAATTTCTGGCCGATAACGGTTTGAAAATGCCGCAACTTGGTATCCCGTTGCGCGTGGCTGTCACCGGCCAAAAACAGACGCCTGCGATTGATGCTGTTCTGGCAATCCTGGGACGCGATCTCGTCCTGCAACGGCTTGATAAAATTTAACGATCATCGCAAATCCGCCGACAAAGACGGCATGCCGAAAGAAAAAAACGCTGCTTCATTGGCAGCGTTTTTTCTTTTGAGCGCGCATCTTGTTGTGAAAATGTTGGTTTTTAACAAAACCTTTCACAGCACACAAGCAAACGCTTTTGTGGTTCGATCCCGGCTCTGTCGGACAAGCGCGCCGACAGTTTAATAAAGCAGATCGAAGTCCAATAACCGGACAAGCCGCAGCACCGCGCAAGCAATGCCTGATCACACGCAATGCATTCTGGAAAATGACGCGCATGGCGCAAAGCGTTGTAAACAGTGGCTTTGCGAAACACCGTATGGATTTTTAACAAACAGGACGAAGGTGGTACACCATCCTTGAGCAGCTGATTACGCGCCGGCACTTCCGATTAAAAAACACAGTTGAAATCAGGATCTGCGATTTCAAAAATCACCGCACATGCTCAAGATGAAAATTTCAGGTGAATACAAAACAGCCGATCAACCGTCCCGAGAGCCAAATAAATTGAGTTAAGCCAATAATATCAATAAGAATTTCTTTCGTTATACGAAGTTATGCGTTACCCTTACGCTTATGATGGAATTTGAATTCATTTCATCAGATCCATTTGAGATGTTTCGCACACAGCGTGGGGAACATATCAAATGGTAGTTAAGCCAAGCTCTTTCGTTGCTTGTCTTGAATTATATCTACGTAGATGTATTTTTAATTTGTGATTAGGACCCTTTCTAAGGAGCAATATCATGGCTACTACCGCCAAGAAAGCTGTAAAGAAAGCTGCAGCCAAACCTGCAGCCAAGAAAGCAGTTGCCAAAAAGGCCCCTGCCAAAAAAGCAGTTGTGAAGAAAACACCTGCCAAAAAAGTCGTTGCTAAAAAAGCAGTGGCTAAAAAAACAGTTGCTAAAAAAGCACCAGCCAAAAAGGCAGTTGCCAAGAAAGCCGTAGCTAAAAAAACAGTCGCTAAAAAAGCCGTCGCCAAAAAAGCACCTGCCAAGAAAGCGGTCGCAAAGAAGGCGGTAGCCAAGAAAGCACCGGCAAAGAAAGCAGTTGCCAAAAAGGCCGTTGCCAAGAAAGCTCCAGCAAAGAAAGCTCCAGCAAAGAAAGCTCCAGCAAAGAAGGCGGTAGCCAAGAAGGCCGCGCCGGCAAAGAAAGCGGCACCTGCAAAGACAGCACCCGCAAAGAAAGCGCCAGCGAAGAAGGCTCCTGCCAAAAAAGCGGCAGCGCCCAAGAAGCCCAGCGCCAAAGCGGCAGCCAAGGCGGCTAAGGCCAGCAACCCGGCACCTGACGCAAAGAAAACCATTAACCCCGCAGCATCGTGGCCCTTCCCTACAGGCGGCCGCCCCTGACGCGTAATGTGTTTTCCATAAGTGACTGACCCAACTGCCCG
>DATGQC010000495.1:0-3269 GCA_035304425.1 Advenella sp. | reverse complement strand
AAGCGCGAGCGGCAGCTTGAGAAAGCCTTGCCATGACTGGCTGGCCTGCACAAATGCGGCGCCGATGCGGTAGGAGTCTGTCTGGTACACCGAGTTCAGCGTGGTCTCGAGGCGCCAATTGCGGTCCAGCGCCGCATCCAGTGCCTTTTGCAGTTTGCTTTCCTGTGAGACGGCGCGCGAGGCGGCTGCCTCGACCAGCTGCACTTCCGATGTAGCGGAGACCTGCGATTTTGCCCGTTGCCAGCTGCGCAGGGCCACGGTGATCTTTTGCTGGCGTTCGTCGAAGGCGGCGGCGGAAACCGCCGCGACACGATGCCAATCGATTTCACCGAGCTTGCCCTCGACGCCGCCGCCGATGCACAGCAACTCGCCTTCTTTATAGTCGAGGAAGTGCAGAGCCTGCAGCGCAGCCAGGGACGCGCAGACAGGATAGGGTGAAATCGCAGGCAACCTGAGGAGCAGGAACGCGTTCTTTCGCACGCGTTCTGCCACCCGCATTACCTGTTGCGCGGCGACCTCGCTGTTGGGGTCGCTGCGCGTGATCACGACGGCGTCAAACTCGTGCAGAGGCTTGTCCGACTGGTCCAGGCTTTTGGTAGTGGTGAACTTGAGGGTTGCAGAGGTTCGGCTGAAGGCCTTGGCCAGCGGATGCGACTTCGTCCCGACGAACAGAACGCGGGAGCCATCCAGTGCGGTTGCCACACTGCGGTCGAACTCGGCCAACGCGCCGATGTGGGACAGTGCTAACAGCGCGTGGCAGTCCGATCTGCTTATATCCAGCAGGCCTGGATTTTCAATCGGCATATCATGCGAGGTAGTTCCGCTCACTTCGACTCCGTGTATGTCAACAACCGGTGAAACTGCGCAGCGCGGCCGGTTGGGCACTAAAGGCAAAAACGCTAAAGCGAGCCGACTGAGCTGATGCAGCTGAAGGCGGCTCGCGAATGTAATGAAAACAACAAATGCGGCTTACTTGTGCAGCAGCCCTACGGCGTCGATGACGACCTTGTCTTCGTAGCGGGAAAAATCCACTTCCTTGAACGGCGAGTGCTTGACCAGCAATGCCACGACATCGGCACGCTCTATGGCCGCTTCAGGTGACACCAGTTCGCCAGCCAGGTTGGCAGGTTTTTCCTCAATGTAGGGTTCGCACAGCAGGATCCTGGCTCGGGTCTTGGCATGCAGCTTCTCGGCGATATGCATGGCAGGGCTTTCGCGCAGATCGTCGATATCCGGCTTGAATGCGAGTCCGAGCAGGGCGACGGTGACATCCTCTTCATCTTGGCCAGCCACGACTTTGCTGTGAATCGCCGCGAGGATCTGCGCGGCTACCCAGTCGGGCTTGCCATCGTTTACTTCACGGGCGGTGCGAGTTATTCGCGCCTGCTCGGGAGTTTTGCTGACAATGAACCAGGGGTCTACGGCGATGCAGTGACCGCCAACGCCTGCGCCCGGCTGCAGGATATTGACTCTTGGATGGTGGTTCGCTAGCTGGATCAATTCCCAGACATTAATGTCAAGCTTGTCGCAAATGAGCGAAAGCTCATTTGCGAACGCGATGTTCACGTCGCGGAATGCGTTTTCCGTCAGCTTCGACATCTCAGCCGTGCGCGCGTTCGTTTCGAGCAACTGGCCCTGCACGAAAATCTGGTAGACGCTTTTGGCTTTCTGAGCCGAAATATGGTTGATGCCGCCGACGATGCGGTCGTTCTCGACCAGTTCCCGGACCACTTGGCCAGGCAGCACGCGCTCTGGGCAGTAGGCGACGTAGACGTCGCTTTCGACGCTGCCCTGCAATGGCAACTTCAAGTCGGGCCGCAGCTCGGACAACCACTGGACCATTTGTTCCGTCGTGCCGACCGGAGATGTCGATTCCAGAATAATGATGTTGCCCGTGTTCAGCACCGGCGCAATCGCTTCGACCGCGGCCCGGATATACGAAACGTCGGGCTCGTGATCATCCTTGAATGGAGTAGGGACGGCGATAAGAAAAGCGTCGGCCGGCTCCGGCTTGGTGGTCGCACGCAGATAACCTTCTGATACGACCGATTGAACAATGCGTTCCAGACCGGGTTCGATAATGTGGATACGTCCACGGTTGATGGTGTCAACGGCGTGCTGATTGATGTCGACGCCGATGACCTTGACCTTGCGGGACGCGATCATCGCGGCTGTTGGCAGGCCAATGTACCCGAGTCCGATGACGGACACCGTTTGGGTGGAGTTGTCATTCATTTGTGTTCAACCTTGTTTACCAGGGGAGGAGGCGAGGATCGCTTCAACGATGCGTATCGCAGCGCGGCCGTCCCCATAGGGGTTATGCGCCAGCGCCATGCGTTTGTAACTTTCTGGGTGATCGGCCAGCTCGCTGACGCCGGCGATGATTCGTTCCACGGAGGTGCCAACCATCCGAACCGTGCCCGCTTCGACGGCTTCTGGGCGTTCGGTGTTGTCTCGCATGACCAGCACCGGTTTTCCCAGCGAAGGAGCTTCTTCCTGTATGCCGCCCGAATCGGTAAGGATGAGATAGCTCCGCTGCATCAGGTACACGAATGGCAGATATTCCATCGGCTCGATCAGGTGCACATTGCCCAGCCGGTTGAGCAGGCGATGCACCGGTTCGCGGACGTTGGGATTCAGGTGGACCGGGTAGACAAAATCCATATCCGGGTATTTTTCGCTCAACGCGCGTATGGCTTCGCAGATATTCTGGAAACCATCGCCGAAGTTTTCGCGACGATGCCCGGTAATCAGCACGATGCGGCTGTTCTTCGCAAGAAAAGGGTATTGCGCGTGCAGTTGTTCCTGCAATGCACGATCCTGGCTGGCCTTTTCCTGCGTGGCGAGCAGGGCATCGATGACTGTATTGCCGGTAACCCTGATCGTGGAGTCGTCCACGCCCTCGTCGAGCAGATTGCGCCGCGCCTGTTCCGTTGGCGCAAAGTGCACGCTGGCGAGCCGGCCGGTCAGTTGCCGGTTGGCCTCTTCGGGCCAGGGCGAGTAAATATTGCGAGTGCGCAGACCCGCCTCGACGTGGCCGACCGGAATACGCGCATAAAAAGCGGCAAGCGAGGCCGCGAGGGTGGTGGTGGTGTCGCCGTGAACAAGGACGTAGTCCGGCTGGAAATTCTGCAGGACGTCGCGCATGCCTTCGAGGACGGTGCTGGTGATACCGTACAGGTCTTGTCCCGGGCGCATGACGTTTAAATCGTAGTCGGCCTTGATGGAAAACAGGTCCAGTACCTGGTCAAGCATTTGCCGATGCTGAC
>DATGQC010000494.1:0-4175 GCA_035304425.1 Advenella sp. | reverse complement strand
CTATTCCCATCATTAAAGACATGGATTCGCTCGGTTGGTTTGAGCGTGTATTTAATGGAAACCTATTTGCGAATCCCTGGGGTACTGCTTTAATTTGTGTTCTTATGTTCATTTTGGGTTTATCACTCGGCTCACTCGCGTTAAAGCCGGTTTCTGAATACTATCGCTATAAGCTGGAGATGGTACAGTTAGCATTGAATGAAGTAAACGACCCAAAAACCAATAAAATTTGTGCAGAGCGCAGATGCTGCTCATGCCAAGAGTGATTACCTATGTCGCGTGCGCTTTCCTTTCCTCAGATTGAAGCCTTCAAGGCCGTCGTGCTCACCGGCACGACGGTTGCCGCTGCCCGAATGCTGCATACCACGCAACCCACCGTCAGCAGGCTGCTTAGCCAGGCGCAGTCGGCTACCGGTTTGAAATTGCTGGTCAATGACCGGGGGCGGCTTCAGCTCACCAGGGAAGGTCGGCATCTGTTTGAAATTATCCAGGCCAATTTTCAGGGGTTGGGGCGGATCGAGCAGGCCGTGGCGGCGTTGCGCGAGTCGGGCGCAGGTGTCTTTCGGGTTGCGGCCACGCCGTCGCTTGGGCAAAGTTTGCTGCCGGCGGCAATGGAACGGTTTGCCCGGCATTATCCACAAGTGCGATTTAACGTGCAAACGCTGGGCAGACGGCAGATTGAAGATGGTCTGCGTTTGGGGTTGTACGATATCGCGTTAACCAATTCGCTGCCCGATGGCGCTGAATTTGAAGGCACGGCCGTCCACAAGTCACAGGCGGTATGCGTCTCCAGCCAGGATCATCCTTTTGCCAAACGTGATTACGTCTCGCTTGCCGATCTTAACGATCAGGTGCTGATTAGTCTTCCTGGTGATGATGTGTTGGAGATGGCGTTGCAGGATGCATTCAATAGGAAGGGGATGGTTCATTCGACCAAGATCGAAACCATTTATACCTCTACGATTTGCATCTATGCATCCCGTGGTCTGGGGGTGGGTATCGTCAATCCATATATGGCATCTGTGTTCCGTGATCGCCTGTGCATCAGGAATTTCCGCCCGAAAATCCGCGTGACGACTTACGCGGTCTTTGCCCGCTTCATGCCGCAATCGGAATTGGCTCAGCACTTCCTGCAGAACGTTGTGGAGTCTTGCGAGGCGGAACAATTCGGCGTGTAGCTGACCGATTCATATGTACTGCAGCCAGGGTGATCTTGTATCAAAGACAACGGCTGCTTTGTTTGACGCCAGGACGAAATGCTTTATTTGTTATTGAAGAGTCGTAGTCGACATCACAGATGACCACAGAGTGTCTTGAAGAACCACCCGGCAACAACAGCAATGCCGGGTGGTGAGCTTCGGTCCCTTAACGACCAACCAGATCGGATACGTCAATCACGTACATATCACGGTCGGTTTCATGCACGGAGTCAATGCAGACAGCCATTCCATCCGCGCGCCAGCGCGGGTGCAGGTCGCAACGATTTTCCTTGCTCAGGGACGGGTCGGCATAGAACGAACCCAGGTCGTGGCGCTTGCCGGTGTCCATATCGAACAGAAAAAGCACACGTTCATGCGTTGTACTGTCCGGGTAGGTATCACTTAGCAACCAGCGGGGGTTGACCGGAGAAAAGGTCATATGGCCGTTTTCGGTCAGAATGTCATGCCCGACGACGCTAACCGGACCATCTTCACGATCGTCATAAAGGTGATAGTGGATTTCGCCGTTATGCGGCCCCCAGACAATGATTTGCTTATCGTCCCGCCACAGCGGGTGTGAAATCTGCCATTCAGATTTTTCATAATCAAACGTTCCGACCTGCGCGGGGTCGAAGTCGTCCGCCAGTTGTGGCAGGGGGTGATCGGAGCACTCAAGCAATCGCCAATCCGATCCGTCAGGGTTCATTGTGATCAGGCGATGCAGGAAACACGTTTTGTCTTTGACCCGTTCGGTCCACCTGTGCAGAAAAAGAACCCGGGTATTGGATGGGTTGATTTCGATATGGCTCACCCAGTGAATCGCTTTACGCATGGACTCGCGTGGGTGAAAGCGGGCAAGATCGGCATAGCTTACCGCCAGCCGGATCTCGCCCGTTGCCAGGTCCATATGCATGATCCCGTCGTCAGTCGGGCAGTTTTCCAGATCGGGTTTGAAGCGATCGCACGGGTACCCGATGGTTTCGTGCGTGATGTACAGTCTTCGGTAATCCACGCTAAGCGCCCATTGGCCATTGGAGGCCACAACATAAACGGGTAAGGGTAATGTGCGACGTTCGCCACTTTGCACATCCACCATTTCCGCGCCAAAGTATGGGTAATGTGAATCTGCGTCGTCCGTACGGATGTTGTAGATGGCCCTGGTCTGATCCTGCTTGCCGAGCCATTGCAATTGGCATCCCATTTGCCAGTTCCAGGTGCTTGTCTGACCGATTACCTTGAATTGGCACTCGTTTTCCAGATCGAAGTAGCCCACATTGGCAAGCAGATCGGGCGTCAGGTAGGCGTCGCGCCAGGGAACCTGATTGGCCAGCAGGCGGTTGCCGACGCTGTTCCAGTTCGACTTGTTGTAGTATCCAAAGAAGTAATGGTTGCCGTCCTGGCCCATGCGGCGGATGGGAAAATTGGCACGCGAACTCATGCGGCCTCCGTTTGGCTGGTAAGCTCCACAATCAGATTGCCTGCCGCATCGCAAGAGGCAACAGCGCCCGGCGGGATGATCAGCGTTGATGAGGCGTCTTCGATAATGGCCGGACCGGCAATTTTTTCGTTTTCTTTCAAGGCCTCGCGCGCCAGCGTTGGCGCGTTTCGGCGTGCGCCTTCTGCGCCAATCCACATCTGACGCGTTTTGCTGACATGCTTCCACACTTGTTTGCCGCTGCCCAGATTCAGGGGGCGCTCAACTTTTTCCTCGATGGCTGCGACACGCAAGTTGATCAGTTCCACGTGTTGAACCGGAGGCACTTGTCCGAACACGCGGCCGTATGCATCTGCAAACGCTTGTTTGATCTTCGCCGGCGTTTGCGCATTGAACGGGCCGTCCGGCAACCGTGTCAGCAATTCAAAGCCCTGGCCCACAAAGCGGATGTCGGCACTGCGCTCAAAGGCGTATGTGGCGCTCGAAACCAGAGTGATCTCCATCACTTGCGCCGCGCTCTGTTCAAGTTTTTGAAAAAGCGTTTCCAGTTCCTCTACCGACACCGAGTCCAGCTCGCGGGCCAGGGTAACGGAACGGTCTACCCTTGCGGGGGCGATGAGCAGGCCGATCGCAGACGCGACGCCGGCGCCGGGAGGGCAGATGACCCGGTTGATCCCCAGGCGGCGCGCCACATCGCAGCCATGCAGGGGGCCGCCGCCCCCTGTGGCCAGCAGGGCGAAGTTGTGTGCATCAAAGCCGCGCTCGGCAACGTGCACCCGGGCGGCGGCCGCCATGTTTTCATTGACAATGGCCAGCACGCCATCCGAGGTTTCTTCCGGTCCGATATTGACCTCATCGCCCACCGATCGCACCGCCGTTTCAGCGGCGGCGGTGCTCAGTTTCATGGTGCCGCCGGCAAAGGTATCCGGGTCCAGATGGCCTAACATCAGGTTGGCGTCGGTGACCGTGGGCTGGGTGCCGCCGCGCAGATAGCAGGCCGGGCCCGGTTTGGAGCTGGCGCTTTTGGGGCCGACTTTGAGCAGTTTCAGGCTGTCCAGATGCGCAATACTGCCGCCGCCGGCGCCGATTTCGATCAGTTCAACGGTGGCGATGTTGATCGGCAGCCCGCTGCCGGTGGCGAAACGCTTCTCGCGTCCGGCTTCGAAGGTGTGAGCAAGCAGCGGCAGGTTATTCTCCACGATCGCCAGTTTCGCCGTTGTACCACCCATGTCAAATGCCAGTACGTAGTCAATATTGGAGCGCTTGCTGAAAAAGGCTGCAGCAATCGCGCCCGCAGCGGGGCCGGATTCCAGCAGTTGCACGGGAAATTTTCTTGCCTCGCCAACATGGGTCAGCCCGCCGTTGGACAGCATCATGAGCAGGGGGCAATGAATAGCCATTGTTTTAAGCCGCGCTTCCATGCTTTCGAGGTATTTGTCTGCAATCGGCCGGACGTAGGCATTCGCTGCCGTGGTGGACGTGCGCTCATACTCGCGCATTTGCGGCGAGACTTCGCTGGAGATGGACACATATACATGCGG
>DATGQC010000493.1:0-14376 GCA_035304425.1 Advenella sp. | reverse complement strand
AGTCGGGCCCTGGCCCGGGTTGCCACGAGCGCTGAAGATTATTTTTACGTTTACGACCGTCTGTTGAAGCAGGCCAGTCAACCCGTCATACTTCATTGGCTGGGCGATATGTTCGATCCGGAACTCAAAGGCTATTGGGGAAGTCATGATATAGACGAGGCGATGGAGACGGTGCTGAGCGTAATCAAGGCTAATCCGGCGATGGTCGACGGGATCAAGATTTCATTGCTCGATAAAGACCGGGAAATGGCCATGCGCCGGCGTTTGCCTGGAAATGTTCGCATGTACACGGGCGATGATTTCAATTACGCCGAGTTGATAGACGTTGAGCCACAGGATCCTTCTCTATACAGTCACGCCCTGCTGGGAATATTCGACGCCATTGCTCCATGCGCCAGTGCCGCGCTAGGCAGGCTGGCTGCAGGAGATAGCGCTGGCTTTCATAAAATACTGGCTCCCACTGTGCCTCTGTCTCGCCATATTTTTTGCGCGCCCACACGTTTTTATAAGACGGGAGTCGTATTTCTGGCCTGGCTCAACGGCCATCAAGATCATTTCAGTATGGTGGGAGGTCAGCAAAGCGCGCGTTCGCTATTACATCTGGCAGAACTGTTCCGACTGGCGGATGCCGCAAACGTCCTGATCAATCCAGAGTTGGCGCTGCGCCGGATGCGGCATTTGCTGGCCACCTACGGGTTGTTCGAATAGACAGCGCAATCATCAGTCATACAGTCATACAGTCATCAGGAGTACCCATGCGGGATTTTTCATCGGACCATGCCTGGCTGTCGCTCAATACGGCGACGCTGCGAAAGCAGTGCAATCTGGCTCAGATTATTGATGAATGCGCCAGACGGGGCATCACGGCGATCTGCCCATGGAGAGACCAGGTTGCGGCGATTGGCCTGAAGAAAATTGCCGCCCGGTTAAAGTCGGCTGATATTGGTCTGTCGGGCTATTGTCGAGGTGGTTTTTTTCCGGCCTTCTCGCATGCGCAACGGCAACAATTGCTCGCAGATAATCGTCGTACGATTGACGAGGCTTGCGAGCTTGGTGCGCCGTGCGTCGTGCTGGTGGTGGGCGGGCTTCCCGGGGCGATAGACGGGCAGCCCGCCTATCGCGACCTGCAAAGAGCGCGCACCGAGGTCTTTGACGGTATCGCCGCGACCCTGGATTATGCGCGCAGTAGCAAAATGCCGCTGGCCATTGAACCGCTTCATCCGATGCAGGCGGCAGAACGGGCGTGCATTAATACCCTTGAGCATGCGCTGGATATTTGTGATGCATTGGATCCCGCAATGTCGGGGCAGTTGGGTGTCGCAGTAGATGTGTATCATGTATGGTGGGATCCCAAGCTGCAGGATCAAATAAAGCGGGCGGGGGCACGCCGACTTCTGGCTTATCATGTCTGTGACTGGTTGACTCCCACTCGCGATCTGCTCAATGACCGGGGTATGATGGGGGATGGAGTCATTGAATTGAAGAAAATCCGGGGCTGGATGGAAGAAGCCGGTTTTCAGGGGTATTGCGAAGTCGAAATTTTTTCGAATACATGGTGGCAGCAATCGGCGCAAGCGGTCGTTGACACGTGCATTAGCCGTCATTGCAGCGTAGTGTGAAACGCGAGCGCATGTGGCTGACCAGCCCCTGACATGAATACCGGCGCAAGGCTATAATGGCAGTGCTACATTCACTGGCCATGGACCTTCTTGATGAAGAAAAAAGAACGAAACGAAGCGGCAGGTTCGCGGGTTACGCTGCTTGATATCGCTGCTGCCACCGGGTATTCCCGAGCGACGATTTCCCTTGTCATGAGGAATAGTCCGCTTGTAGCAGAAGACACCAGAAAACGAGTCGAACAGGCCGCAGCGGAGCTTGGCTATATCTATAATCGCGGGGCAGCCAGCTTGCGGTCACAAAAGTCGCACATCGTCGGTGTTTCCATTACCGACTTGACCAATCCCTATTTTGCCGAGCTTACGGCTGCTGCGGAAGAAGGGCTGTTGAAAGTCGGACGCATGGCGCTGCTCAGCCATAACAGTGAGTCGGTGGAAAAACAGGCTTCGTTTATCAATACCATGAGGGAGTACAACGTAGATGGGCTGCTGCTTTGCCCCGCTATCAATACGCCTGTAGCGGCCATCCGCAGCTTGAACCAGTTGCGCATTCCTTTTGTGTTTTTGTCACGGTATGTCAAAGGTGTGAAGGCCGATTTTGTGGGTAACGATAATCACAAAGGCCTGTACCTGGCTACCAGCCATCTTTTGTCCCAAGGCCACAGACGTGTCGCCATGGTCTGTTCGAATGAGCTGACCTCAACCGGAAGAGAGCGGCTGTCGGGGTACATCCAGGCGCTGCAGGACAATGGTCTGGCAGTTGATCAAAACCTGATCTATGAAGCCGCGCCCACCCGAAAAAATGGTTATCTGGCCATCGGAAATCTGCTGAAAATGAAATCGCCTCCTACTGCTGCAGTTTGCTTCAATGATGTGTCTGCATTTGGCGTCATGCTTGGCCTGCAGCATGCCGGCTTGCAGGCTGGTCAGGACTTTGCGGTGTTCGGTCACGATAATATCAGCGAAGCCGGTCTGTGGCTGCCAGGACTGTCAAGCGTAGGGATTGAAGTCAGTGAAATGGGTCGATATGCAGCAGAAGTTTTGCTTGAACGCATTAATCATCCCGATCGGCCAACCCAGCGGGTTGTACTGTCGCCCAAACTGATCTTGCGCGAGTCCAGCAAATGCAGCCGATAGGGATCAGGGCTGCCGGTCATGTTGTTTCCGGCAGATCAAGGCAAATGTGAGGTGTCGCAAATACGCTATGTAATAGTCGGAACAAGATGGCGCATACGCGTTGTAACCGGGGGTGCGCGTCTCGGATACGACGGGTCAGGCGTCGCTCTTATATAGCGATGGCCGATCCCACCGCGTTTTATTACCCCTTCAGTTTGACCGCCACTTTGGCGACATACTCCCCCTGATGCCTGGCGATGCCAAGCTCACGCTCATCGGGCTGGCGCGAACCATCGCCGCCGGCAATGGTCGAGGCGCCATAAGGTGTGCCTCCTCCGACTTGTGATATATCGAACAGCGCCTGGTTTGTGTAGCCAATCGGTACGATGATCATGCCATGGTGGGCGAGGGTGGTCCAGGTAGAGGTGATGGTCATCTCCTGGCCACCGCCTGTGCCGGTGGAGGTAAAGACACTTGCAATTTTTCCTGCAAGCGCGCCTTTTGCCCACAGGCCGCCTGTTTGATCCAGAAACGTACGCATCTGGCCGGCCATATTGCCAAAGCGGGTTGGCGTACCAATAATGATGGCGTCGTAGTCGGCCAGTTCCTGGACTGACGCAACAGGTGCGGCCTGGTCGGCCTTGCCGCCCGCATTGCGAAAGGCCTCTTCGTTCATGGTTTCGGGAACGCGTTTGACAGTGACTTCGGCGCCCTGTACAACGCGGGCGCCTTCAGCTACGCTGTTTGCCATGGTCTCGATATGACCATACATGGAGTAATAAAGTACAAGTATTTTCGTCATGCAATAACTCCTGTCATTGGTAAATGAACCGGCTGGCGACAGCTTGCCGGATAGGAACGAAATGCGATAGACCCAGTATAGTAAAAAGGCGTGTCGCGCAGGCGCCTGCACGTGATCTGAGCTGAATAAACCAGAGCGGACACATTTGCTGACAGGATGCGACAATGATATAGCCTTGGCCTTTTACCTGGTCCGTGGCCCGGCAAATCGGGATTGTCGATAGCCACGGGCGGCTTGGCAAATATATCTGCCAGGCATATTCGGATTATGTTCGCAGGCCTTTTAACGCAATGTCATTGAAGGACGCAATTGAATCAGCCAGTTCATCGGCCCGCGCAGGATTGAGCCAGATATAGCTGTAATAATACATGCCCAGTACCGCTTTCATTCGTACGCGCGAATAGGGTAGCAGCGCTCCTGTCTGTTCGCCGCGTTCAACCGTTTCCTTCCACAGTGATTCGTATTTGCGGTGCAGATTGATGACCTTTTGGCGGCGCTCGTTGTCCAGGCTCTGTATTTCGCGAAAACATACCGTCAATTCAGGAAGATTTGCGGCAATCACCTGCAGCAGATCCCGTCCGAGGCGTTGCAAGCAACGCTCGGGATCCGCTTCTTCCCTTAATGTCTGCCGTCCCTTGTGCACCAACTCTGTCATATAACGGGTGCAGATATCGTCCAGGACATCGTCCTTGCTACGGAAGTGATGGTAGAACGCGCCGCGACTGATTTGCAGTGCGTCGCACAATGCCTGCATGCCAACGGCATGAAAACCATGGGCAGCGAAAAGTTGCGCGGCCGTTCTCAGGATGCGTTGTTGCAGTGTCTGCCCGGACGGATCCGTAGCGATAACGTCGGTTTTGACCATAGCGGCGCGTCATGTGATGGTAACGCACTGATTTTAGCAGCAACTTGCGCTTGCCAAGGGTGGTAGATATCGTTACTATTGACAAAACCGATCGATCGGTCGGTTTCTTGTGACATTGGCAATGTGGGGATAATATGAACGAAAATGATCCATCAACACCGGCGATTGCCGAGCCTGCAGCGTTGCCGGCAAAGCCTGTGCCAGCGGGGGCAAAGGCCGGTCGACGTAATTTTCTGTTGCACGGCAGCGCTATGGTGACGGCCGTGGCGACAGCCGGCATGGCGCGCGAAGCGCTTGCCGCCGATGCCGCCAAAGGCGCAGCGGCTGATGCTGCGGCCGATCTGCCGCCGAATGTTCCCAAATGGACTCGGTCCCTGGGCAACCCCACGGCAAGCCCTTATGGCAAGCCGTCTGCCTTTGAAAAAAAGGCGATCAGAAATATGTACCCCGGGCTGAAGGAGCCCATGTCTGCCTACAGCACCTCGCCACTGCAGGAACTTGATGGCGCGATTACGCCCAATGGCCTGTTTTACGAGCGACATCACGCCGGCGTTCCACAGATCGATCCTGCCGCACACCGCCTGATGGTGCATGGACTGGTTGAGCGGCCTCTGGTGTTCACGATGGATGAAATCAGGCAGTTTCCCTGTGTCTCGCCTATTTATTTTCTGGAGTGCTCGGGGAACCCTTCTTTTTTGCCGCCTTACGGCAAGACAGCCGCCGAGGTGGCCGGACTGGTCAGTTGTGCGCAGTGGACGGGCGTCCCCTTGAAAACGCTGCTGGAGCATGCTGGCCTGAAAAAAGAAGCCAAATGGATTGTCGCCGAGGGGGCCGATGGTGCGGCCATGACACGCAGCATTCCAATTGAAAAGTGTCTTGACGACGTGCTGGTTGCCTATAGTCAGAATGGTGAACGTTTACGGCCGGAGCAAGGGTATCCGATCCGGTTGTTCGTTCCCGGGTTTGAAGGCAATATGAGCATTAAGTGGCTGCGCCGCCTGCATGTAACGGACCAGCCGGGGTATACCAGAGAGGAAACGGGCAAGTACACAGACCTGATGGCAGACGGACGTGCTCGTAAATTTTCATTTGTGATGGAGTGCAAATCCCTTATTACCCAGCCATCGGGCACGCATAAACTCACGCGCAAGGGGACTCATGAAATTCGTGGCATTGCCTGGAGCGGGCACGGCAAAATCACGGCCGTTGATATTTCAACAGATGGCGGCAATACCTGGCAGCCGGCTACATTGCAGGAGCCCGTTATAAGCAAAGCCCTTACGGCGTTTCGCTTTTTGTTCGACTGGAACGGCGAAGAAAAGGTCATTATGAGTCGGGCCGTTGATGAAACCGGCTATGTTCAGCCAACGCTTGAACAACTGATTGAGGCGCGCGGCAAGATGTCCTTTTATCATAACAATGCGATTCAGCCATGGAAAATCGCCACGACCGGAGAGGTGACCAATGGACGGGTTTAAACAAATCATGCTCGGCGCCTGTTTTGTGGCGATGTCATCTGTCGTTCATGCCCAGCAAGCCCATGATTTCAAGGGACTGGGTTCGGCGGCAAGCGATGAACAGATCGCTGGCTGGAGTATCGATGTCTTTCCGGACGGAACCGGGCTGCCTGCCGGACAGGGCACGGTCGCGCTCGGTGAAAAAGTGTATAAAACCCAGTGCATGAGCTGTCATGGCGTTAATCTTGAAGGTGGCCTGGGACCAAAGCTGGTCGGGGGCCAAGGTACACTGGCCAGCGATAAACCGGTCAAGACGATCGGCAGTTACTGGCCCTATGCCACGACGGTATTTGATTATGTGCGACGTTCGATGCCGTTCCAGAGCCCACAGTCGCTAAGCAACGACGACGTGTACAGCGTGACCGCGTATTTGTTAAGCAAAAATGACATTGTGCCTGCCGATGCAACACTGGACGCCAAAAAGCTGGCCGCCGTCAAGATGCCCAATCGTGATAATTTCTATGTCGATGATCGACCAGACACCAAGAATGAACGGTGCATGGCTGATTGCCTGAAGAAGTAATTACTGGCAATAGGGCGAATATCATTGCTGTGTTTGGCTGGACCCGTTGCCAGGTTCCAGCCGGCAGATCCCGCCATATTGACCTAAGGTTGGCTGAGTGCCCGTCGCATGCTTGCGCTTGTGCATTCCTGGCGCCGGGCGCCTGCCGTCATCTGCCGTGGATGATGCTGCACGTATTGCTTGGCCACGCAGGCATGGGACGGGTCTTTGCCTGCCTGAAACCTGATCCGGAATCGGAAACTAGTGGGTCAGAACGCCGAAAATACGTTCAAGATCAATATCATCCGAGGTTTCCCGCAGTTTCAGGCTATTCAATATATGATCCAGATGCGCGAGCATCAGCCGGACCGCAGTATCGCTATCTTTGTTGATGATGGCCTGCACAATCTCAGAATGCTCGTCCGCCCGGCAACTGAAGGCGGTCGGGGCATCGTACAGGGAAATAATCAGGCACGTGAGCGTGGCAAGCTCCCTGGTGGTGCGCAATAAGGACGAATTGCCGGCAAGCTCGGCCAGCAGGATATGAAACTCGCCGGAAAGCCTGATGATGCTGGGTTGATCTTGCCGGAGCCTGGCCTGTTCTTCCAGTTCCAGATGGTCGCGCAACTGGGCGATTTTGGCCTTATCCAGTGTCGCAACAAGTTTACGCACCGCAAAAGGCTCGATCAGTTGCCGTGCTTCGAAGACGTCTCTGGCTTCCTCTACGGTTGGTTTGGCGACAAATGCACCTTTCTGGGGGATCAGGTCTACTACCCGTTCATGGGCAAGCTTGGCCAGCACCTCGCGGATACGTGCGCGATTGACAGAGAAAATGACCGCGAGCCGGTCTTCCCCCAGCTTGGTGCCTGGGGGAATCCGGTGTTCCAGAATGGCCGAGTATAGTCTGCTGGTGATATCTCCCACGCTAAGCTCACGCCCTTTTCGCCTGGTGTTCACACTGTTGCTGACATCCTTGTCTACAGATTTCGTACGCATAGGCGCTATTCTAGCAATTTCCACGTACGGACTGCGAGCCGTCCGATTTTCGGTCACATAATCATTGTGCCGGCTGATCTCTGGAGAGTAACCGTGAAAGCGCATCGGGCAGGCCTCTATTCGGTTTGACCGGCGGCGCGGCGAAGCTGCCTTTGGTAGCGCCGTCAGGCGCCAGGATTGCCAGGCTTTGTGCATGACACACTGCGCTGGATACGCCATCAATCACGGGCACGGGAATGCGGTCTTTGACCTGCCTGGCCAATCCCGCTAGCGGCGCGCCCGCCAGAATGATGACGTCAGCCCTGTCGTGTTCAATGGCCGCGTCGCATAACTGCACCAGGCGCTCAGCGTGGTCGGTCTGTACCGTCCCGATATCGCGCAAAGGTTCCTCCAGACTGCGAATGCTCGCCAGGCGGGAGATCAGGCCATTGCGTTCCACGCATTCGCGGTACCAGGCTGTAATACGCGGTGAAATGGCAATAATGGAAAAACGCTGGCCCAACAGACAGGCGCTTGCCAGCGCGGCTTCGGTCAATCCCACTACGGGTATACTCATGGCTTCGCGCAACCCCTCAACTCCAGGATCTCCAAAGGCGGCGATGATAACAGCATCATGCAAGTGGGCTTGTTCGGCAGCCAGTATTGCCGCTGCATAGCCGCCTATCAACGCCTCGAACCGGGTTTCTATATAGGCGACGCCCAGTTCTGCCGTGCGCATGGTGATTTTTGTGTCGGCATGGGCGACACGACGGGCTTCGGCTTCAATCAGGTCGCTGACGCTGGTCGATATGTTTGGATTGATAATCAGTAGTTTCATTGGTCTGCGCTGCCTGGAGAATAAATGGGTTGCAGGGTCGGGGCGGTTCTTCGCAAAAACCGGCCCTGGCCTGCGGCCCCAGTGTAGGTGCCATGATCATAGACGATCTGTCCGCGGGACAGCGTCAGGCCCGGCGTCGCCCGCAAGCGGATTCCTTCATAGGGGGTGTAGTCAACCGCGTGATGCAGGTTAATGTTCTGGATAGTCTGCGCAGCTTCGGACCAGATGACAAGATCCGCATCAGCGCCAACGGCGATCGTCCCTTTTTTAGGGTGCAGACCATACGCCTTGGCAGGATTGGTGGAGGTCAGCTCGACAAAGCGGTTGATCGACAGTCTGCCGTCCAGCACGCCATGGGAAAACAGCAGCGCCAGCCGCGTTTCCAGGCCAGGTATGCCATTTGGAATACGACGAAATGGCACTTCTTTACCGCCCGGCTTTTTACCTTCCGGCGAGTCATATGAAAATGGTGCGTGATCGGAGGAAAATATCGTAAACAGCCCGTCTGATAAGCCCTGCCATACAAATTGCTGGTTGTTTTTGTCGCGTGGCGGCGGGCTGCAGACACAACGGGCCCCTGCATAATCGTCATCACTGCCCAGGTCCTGTTCCGTGAGGAATAAATACTGCGGGCAGGTTTCTGCGTAGATGGTGATACCCTGGTTGCGGGCCCAGCGGATCTGGTCCATGGCCTCTTTGCCGGACACGTGAACGATCATGATCGGTGCGCCGGCGAGTTCGGAAAGTGAAATTGCCCTGTGCGTTGCCTCGCGTTCCACCAGCATCGGACGTGAGTGAGCATGATAGCGGGGGCTGGTGCGCTCCTGCTGTTCCAGGCGCCGGGTCAGCCATTCAATACAGTCGGCATTTTCGGCGTGGACCATGGCCATGGCGTTTTTGGTGCGTGCAATGTCCAGCAGATCCAGTATCTGGCGGTCATTTAATTTCATATCTTCGTAGGTCATATACATCTTGAATGACGTATACCCTTCGTCGATCAGGCCAGGCAACTCCTGCAGCACCTGTTCTGACGGGTCGGTGATGATCATATGAAAACCGTAGTCGATGCAGGCAAGGCCCTGAGCGCGACCATGGTAGTTGCCAACCGCTTCGCGCAGCGACTGCCCCTTGCGTTGTACCGCAAAGGGAATGATCGTAGTGGTTCCGCCACAAGCCGCCGAGCGGGTCCCTGTTTCGAAATTATCTGCCATGCGCAAAGGAGGCGGAATGGGTTCATCCAAATGACAATGCCCGTCAATTCCCCCGGGCGTTACCCAGGCGCCTTGCGCGTCTATTTCTTTTGCGCCTGAAGCAATGCCCTGGCCAAGCTGGGCGATGCGGCCATCCTGTATTCCAATATCACATTTGAAAGTATCGCTTGCTGTCGCTGCATGCGCATTGCGTATGACAAGATCGAAAGTATGTGTCGTCATATTTTACCTTTTTACACCTGGGCGTCACAGAACATCCGGCCCCAGCCCGCCAGGTTATGCGAATTTATCTTGAGCATGTCAAACGCTTTCCAGACCACCGCAGCGACCGAGTCATAGATCGGAATCCCAAGCTGCGCTTCCAGGTCCTTGACAATATGGGCTGCCCTCAGGTTGGTACACAACACGGTAATGGCATCCGGCTGTTTTTCTGCGACCTGGCGAATCATGGTTGCCAACGTATCGGGCTCGACACAACCGAATTCATGGTTCACTGTAAGGCCCAGGTGAGCCTGTGCTATGCAGTTGATGCCGGCTTTTCGATAGTTGTCGATAATCAGATCCTGTACCTCAGCGATATACGTGGTGACCAGCCCGAGATTGCGAATGTGATTGCGTTGCATCAGTTCATGCAGTGCGAGTACTGCCGTGGTGGCGGCAATACCGGTGCGTTCCGTTATCTGGCGGCACAATGCCTCGTCGCGCTCAATCCCAAGCCATCCGGCCGATGTGCCGCTCCAGCAAATGACATCAACATGGGCGTCAGCCAGCAACTGCGCCGCTTCAAGTATGACCGCGGGGTCAAATTGGCTAACCGATTGCTCGCGCATGGATATCTCTGTAACCGGGAATCGTGAGAAGTGTGCCGAGACATGCGGGACGTCGGCAACAATGGCACTGGTCAATGGCTCCAGAGCCGTATTGGACGAAGGCGTGAGCACACCGATAAATTTTCTTTGCATCATTGAATTACCTTGTAGCAAAAACAGGTTCCTTGACCCTCAAGCCAAAGAACCCGGATTCTGTTGAACTTGCCGATTTAACTAAACCGGGACTTTCTCTTCGTACTTGATTAGTAGCGTCGAGCAGATGAACAGACCAACGCCGGCGGCGGTGAACAACATGAGCGCGTAGAAATAGGAACCCGTTGCCTGCACGATCATTCCCACGCAGATGGGTACGCCTATCCCGGCCACATTGCCGCCAAGATTCATGATGCCGCCCAGAATGCCCACGCGGTTGCGGGTGCCAAGGATAGAGGGAATGCACCAGAACAACCCGCACCAACGCAGGAAAAAGAGTGTCACACAAAGCAGGATAACGACGACGATGGGATCTTTGATGACCGACACACTATAAATAGCGATCGTCGCGATGACAGAGGCAATGGCAAAAACGATTCTCAGTACGGTGCCTTGCGCGGTACCCGATGCGATCCATTTATCGGCAATCCAGCCTCCTGCGATTTCGCCGACGAAACCGGCGAAAAACATGAGAAATACCGCGCCGCCCATTTCCTTGATGTTAAAGCCGTGTACGGCCGCAAGATAGTTGGGCATCCAGGTGAGCAACCCGTAGAACAGGGCGTTGAAACACATCCAGCCGAAAAACATGCCCCACACCGAGCGATAGCGCAGAAAGTCCACGATACGCCCGCTGGTGGCCGCCGGTTCATTCGCAAGATCCTGCGCATGCGCCGCTTCAATGTATTCAGCCTCGGCGTTATTAACAGCCGGGTGATCGCGGGGATGATCTCGAATGATGCGCCAGGCAAACCATCCGCAAATCATGGTGCCGACACCCGCGACGGCAAATGCCAGACGCCACGAATCGAACACGGCAATCAGGCCTGAAATAAGAATGGCGCCCAGTGCTGCGCCCAGCGGCGCGCCGCCGTCAAGCAAGGTCGCGCCCCGTCCCCGTTCCGTTTGGGTCATCCATATGCTGTTGAGTTTGCCGCCAGCCGGGTAAATAGGCGCCTCAGCGGCACCCAGCCCGAGACGGGTCAACAGCAGGCTGAACCAACCGGTGCACAGTGCAGCAATTCCCTGGAAAAACCCCCAGCCAACGGTTGAGGCAACAATGACTTTTCGTGGTCCGAAACGATCAGCCAGCATGCCGCCGGGGATTTGCATGAATGCGTAGGTCCAGAAAAACGAGCTGAGCAAAATTCCCTGTATGGTCGGACTGATATCAAACTCCTTGGAGATCAGTGGCATGGCTACAGAAAGAGAGGCCCGATCAATATAGTTGATCGAAATGAGGAACAACATCATTAGAAATATGCGCCACCGTACTTTGGTGGGTTTTGCATCACTGTTGACCGCACTCAATGCGGAAGCGGATATGCCTGTCATGCGTTTCTCCGATAGTCGGGCTAAAAGGGTACCTCTTGCTGACAACTACTTTAGCGTTTGTGATTTATTGTTGAAATAGGTGTTAACACTAAAGTTAACAAATAAATATTTTAAATTTATTGAATAAATACAATATGATAGATAGCGGTGCGACGATACCCTAAGGTGGTGCAAAGTGGGCTTTCGCAGTGCAGGAAACAGGCGAAGACGGGCGTTTGTGGAGAAGGCGAATTCTTGCGCGTGGCAGGATGACTACACCGTTCCGGGAGGGCGAAAGGGGGTACAGGGCAGACCGCTGGTGGCCCGGCGGGAAGCTGTGGGGGGAAAGTGCTGTAGATGAATCGGATTTTTCGTCGTTGCAGAGCGGTATGCAAACATGCCTGGCGTTTACGCGAAGATGTGCCCCCTGCTGGGGTAAACCGAGGCGGTTAAGAGACGAGGCCCTGGAATGGCCTCAAATCAGGCCATCGGTATGGATAATCTCCGGCGCTGATTAATGTGATTGGCAAGGATTGGGCTAGCCTGCCAGTTTGGCGCTTACGAATCGATTCATACTTACTCCGCAGCTCTGCTGCGGCAAAATTATTGCCAGGCGTGGTTTTGCGCTATTACCAGGATCCCAAGTACTGATTGGAGCACTCACGCAGGGCGTTTATTTTGTACAGCCAGAGTTTATTGGGTACTGTTGAACGCGCACAATATCGGAATCTACGAAGTGCTGAACAGGACAACGCTCAGATGATCTTCACTGTCCCCGCGCATGCCGCGGTGCACGATTGTCACATCGGCGTAACAGTGCTAACCTAAAATGAAATCGTTTTCATCACCCGTTTTCAATGCCATGAAACATCGCAGCGACCGGATTTCGATTGTTGATATCGCCACTCGGGCGGGTGTCTCGCCTGCGACGGTGTCGCGCGTTTTCAATGCGCCGCAATTGGTCAACGAGCGAACGCGCAAACAGATTCTCGCCGTTGCACTTGAGCAGGGTTATCGTCCGAATGCGTCGGCACGTACGTTGCGCACCCAACGCAGCCGCGTGATCGGCGTGGTGTTGCCGACACTGACCAACCCGGTCTTTGCCGAATGCCTGCAGGGCATCACGCAGGCAACGGCAGCGCATGGCTATGCCATCATGCCCGCGACAACAGAATACAAAATTGCAAATGAAATTGAAGCGGTTGCGCAATTGCAGGCCTTCGGTGTCGATGGAGTACTGCTGGTGGTGTCCGATGCACAAAGTTCACAGGCCGTGGCAAATTTGCAGGCGCAAGACACGCCTTATGTGCTGGTTTACAACCGTCATCCCGATCACCCCTGTGTCTCGGTTGAAGGTGAACTTGCCGTACACGATCTGGTTCAGGACCTGGTGCAGCTCGGGCATACGAGAATCGCCATGGTGTGTGGCCAGTTGCAGGCCTCGGACCGGGCACAGCAGCGCTATGCGGGCTTCGTGGCGGGCATGAAAAAAGCGCGGCTCAAGCCTGCAGCATTGATTGAAGTGCCGTTCGTTGAAACGGCTATCGACAATATCTCAAGTGTATTAAATACGGACCAGCGTCCTACCGCATTGATCTGTTCCAACGATCTGCTTGCGGTGCGTGCCATACGAGCGGCGCATCAATGCCAGTTACGGGTACCACAGGATATCAGTGTGATCGGCTTTGACGGCATCGGTCTGGGCCAGGACCTGACGCCTGCCTTGTCGACTATCGCGCAGCCCAATGCCCAAATGGGACATGCCGGCGTGCAGTTACTCGTCAGATCCATTGAACAGAGCAGAGTGCCCGCAGCCAGCGACAGCATGACGCTTGACTATGAATTTCACAGGGGCGAGTCCTGCGCGCAGGCCCCAGCACCTTACTGCGCCAATTCCTGAAACATATATCACTGCCTATTTTATTCTGGAGATTAGGATGTCACGCACTCTGAAACGTTTCGCCCGGGCGGGCCTGCTAAGCCTTGGGCTGGCTGCCGCCGCCAGTGCATCTGCACAGACCGCCATCTGTTATAACTGCCCTACGGAGTGGGCCGACTGGGGTACCCAGCTCAAAGCCATCAAGGACAAGACGGGAGTCGCGATTCCACCGGATAATAAAAACTCCGGGCAATCGCTGGCTCAGTTGGTGGCAGAAAAAGCCAACCCGGTTGCAGACATCACCTATCTGGGGATTTCATTTGCTGTTCAGGCGCAGAAAGAGGGCGTGCTGGGTGCATATAAACCCGCGCATTGGGAAGATATTCCCGCAGATCTGAAAGACCCGGATGGTCACTGGTTCACGACGCACAGTGGCACCATGGGCTTTATGGTCAATGTGGACGCACTGGAAGGCAAACCCGTACCGCGTTCCTGGAAGGACCTGCTCAAGCCCGAATACAAGGGATTGATCGGTTATCTGGATCCTTCTTCTGCTTTTGTAGGCTATGTAGGGGCGGTCGCGGCAAATGCGGCACTGGGCGGTTCGCTGGACAACTTCAAGCCTGGTATCGATTATTTCAAAGCCCTGCAGGCCAACGAACCCATTGTGCCCAAGCAGACTTCCTATGCGCGCCTGCTGTCTGGAGAAATCGGCATTT
>DATGQC010000492.1:0-5053 GCA_035304425.1 Advenella sp. | reverse complement strand
CGGGACAGCATGCTTTGCTTTGCGAACTGGACAGGCAACTGGATGTTCGCACGCCGTCCAAAGCGACTCGCGCTGTTTCCAGGGCGCTGGGGCGACAGCTATTGCGTGCCGTCACCAGTATTCGATCCATCGACGTGCCTGCACAATCGCGCCGCGATATGCATCAGCCCGTCGTATACGGTATGGCGGCTGCAGCATTCGGGCTGGAGCCCAAGCAAGCCGCCCTCATCGTCTTGCATGAATCGGTGGCTGGACCGGCGGCCGCGGCCGTCAAGGTGCTCAGCGTTGATCCGTTCGCCGTGCAGGCGGCCCTGGCGCGCCTGACCGACTTTCTGGATACGCTGGCGCAGCAGGCGGGCGAGCATGCCGACACGCCGCCCGACGATTTGCCGGCCCTGGGAACGCCTTTGCTCGATCTGGCCGCAGAACACCACAGGAATTGGGGGGTACGTCTCTTTGCCTCTTGATCATCCCATCCACCAGCCTGGTGTCATGACGGCCCGGGCAACGCTTGCTACCCGTCAAGACTTTGACCATACCGGCCGTCCTGTCAGCAAAGTGCATACGCTGCGGTCGCAGGCGCCGTTGATATTGCGTCCTACGCATTCCAAAGAGCCGGAACCGCAGGTGTTGCGTACGGGTTCCGTGGCGCGGGTGTCGCTCGTCTCGGGCGCGGCAGGCCCGCTGGGCGGCGACGATTTCGAGCTGAACATTCGCGTGGGCGCAGGTAGTACTTTATTGCTCAATGAGATTTCTTCCACGCTGTTACTGCCTGGCGCACGCGGCGGACGCTCCAGCATGAGGATCAATATCGCCGTGGAAGAGGATGCCACGTTTGTCTGGATGGGCGAGCCGATTATTGCTGCACGTGGATGTCACCATGTGCATACGATCAATATCGACCTTGCCGCCAGCGCTCGTCTGTTCATGCGCGACGAACTGCAGTTCGGGCGCCACAAGGAGCAACCTGGCAATCTTCTGCAAAACATGCGCGTTAAACGGGACGGCCAGCCTTTGTTCTGCCAGCAGCAGCAAATCGGGCCGGCCGCCGTGGGGTGGCGCAGTTGCGCGGTCCTCGGCCAGCACAAGTGTATAGGCACCGTGCTCGTTGTGGACCCGCAATGGTGCGCAAACCAGCCCCCAACCCATTTATTTTCCGCCAATGCTGCGCTATTGCCGCTGGAGGGGCCCGCCGTCATGATCAGTGCGCTGGCGGCGGAAACCTGGACGTTGCGCAAACACCTGGAACAGGGCATTAATCTACTGGGAGGGCGGTGGTCCGTTGCGTCCACCGAGCCTGCACGTGAGGATCGGCAAGCTGATCGGCACCGACGCACGTCCGATCAGGCTATCCCAATTTCTGAAACTATTCGACAAGGAAACGATTATGAATACACAAACTGAAAATACGAAGACGCGCGCGTTGCGATTGGGCGTCGCCGGGCCGGTGGGCACCGGCAAAAGTTCGGTCGTCGCCACGTTGTGCCGAAGCCTGCGTCATGAGTTCCAGATCGGCGTCATTACAAACGACATATACACGGATGAAGACGCCCGCTTCCTGAGAGCCGAGGGCGTGCTGCCGGTCGAACGGATCCGGGCCGTGGAAACAGGCGCCTGCCCGCATACCGCCATCCGCGACGATGTCACAATGAACCTGCTGGCCGTTGAAGATCTGGAGCGGGATTTCGCGCCGCTGGACATCGTTCTTATCGAGAGCGGTGGCGATAATCTGACTGCTACTTTTTCTCCCTCTTTAGTCGATGCGCAGATTTTCGTGATTGATGTGGCGGGCGGTGGCGACGTGGCGCGCAAGGGCGGACCGGGCATCGGCCGTGCGGATCTGCTTATCGTCAATAAGGTAGACCTTGGAGAGCATGTGGATGTGGATGTTGAACAAATGCTCAAGGACGCCCGGGCGGCACGAGAAGGTGCGCCTGTCCTTGCGCACTCCAAAAAGTATCCCGATACTGAAAAGGCACTTTGCGACTGGGTTCGGCATTTGCATGAGGCGCATGTCAGCGGCACGCATGTACCCACAGATCCAGGTCCGATGGCGCCCCATTTTCATGCAACAGAAGACGGGGGCTATATCCATCGACATGGGGATGAAACGCATCCGCATGTGCATCGTTAAACAGCGTGCACGGAAAAATCATTTGATGCCACTTGACTGGCAATGCCAGCATGCTGGAAATCGATAGGAATTATTACTAGTCTAGGAGTTTTATATGCGTACTTTGTTGAAACCCATGAACGTTGCGATTACGGTCAGCACGCTGTTGGGCCTGACTGCCACTGCCGTTTTTGCGCATCCAGGTCACATTGACCAGACGCAACACAGCATGTTTGCTGCCGGGCTCCTGCATCCCCTGACAGGTCTGGATCATTTGCTGGCGATGCTGGCGGTCGGTCTCTGGAGCGCCCTGACTCACCAGAGCCTGCGTCGCGCGATGCTCGCCCCGGTGGTGTTTTTGATCATGCTGTTTGCCGGAGCGATGCTGGGCATTATGGGTGTGCAGCTACCGCTGGTTGAACCCATGATCATGGCCTCGCTACTGATATTGGGATTGTTAGTGGCAACCAGAAAGTC
Source organism: Advenella sp. (assembly GCA_035304425.1). Classification (GTDB taxonomy): domain Bacteria; phylum Pseudomonadota; class Gammaproteobacteria; order Burkholderiales; family Burkholderiaceae_B; genus Advenella. The sequence goes on along the minus strand of DATGQC010000492.1, from coordinate 2,463 downwards.
CATCAATGAAATGGTCGGCTTTGTCATTGTCGGCGCATTTGCCCTGTTCCACGGACTGGCGCATGGTATGGAAATGCCGGCAAGCAATGCTGCCATACCGTTTGTCGCAGGCTTTATGCTGGCGACATTCGGCTTGCACTTGGCCGGATTGTTGGGCGGCATGCAACTCAAACAGCATAGCGCGTGGTTCTCACGCGTGTTGGGTGGCGCTATTTCTGCCTATGGCGTTTTCCTTCTGGCCGGAGCATAAGTAGCCGGGTGGCCAGCCAGATATGATAAGGCAGTGCCGATCTGGCTGGCCATGCACAAACGATAGCGTCGTATATGGCGTTTGAATAGCATGTGCGTCAATGGCCAGCCTGGCGCTTGCGTCTTGGGATTGCCATCCTGTATACGCAATCGGTCGCCGGCAGATTCGTTATGAACATGAACGAAGCCAAATCGGTCGGAATCGAACGGCGAGAGGGGTCACAGAAAACAATAGCGGAAAAGATAAATCAACAGGAATAAAAAAGCCAGCATGCGGTCATCGATGCTGGCTTTTTTCTGGCCTGATGTTTCTTGAGGATGCTGCGGCTACAGCATCCTTTTTTGACGCTTAGTAGAACGCCTGCAGGCCGGTTTGTGCACGACCCAGAATCAGGGCGTGTACATCGTGGGTGCCTTCGTAAGTATTGACCACTTCCAGATTCACCAGATGACGGGCGACGCCAAACTCGTCTGAAATACCATTGCCGCCCAGCATGTCGCGCGCCATGCGGGCGATGTCCAGCGATTTGCCGCAGGAGTTGCGTTTCAGAATGGATGTGATTTCAACAGCGGCAGTGCCTTCGTCTTTCATGCGCCCCAGGCGCAGGCAACCCTGCAGACCAAGCGTGATTTCTGTCTGCATATCGGCCAGTTTTTTCTGAATCAGCTGATTCTGCGCCAGCGGACGGCCAAACTGCTTACGGTCCATGGTATATTGGCGCGCTGTGTGCCAGCAAGCCTCGGCGGCGCCCAGCGCGCCCCATGCAATACCGTAACGGGCGGAATTCAGGCAGGTGAAGGGACCACGCAGGCCGCTGACGCCCGGCAGCATTTGCTCGTCAGACACTTGCACATCGTCCATCACAATTTCACCTGTGATAGAGGCGCGCAGGCCGACCTTGCCGTGGATAGCCGGTGCAGACAGGCCTTTCATGCCTTTTTCCAGAATGAAGCCGCGGATTTTTCCATCGAAATCGCCGCCGACGCAACGCGCCCAGACGACAAAGACATCGGCGATCGGGGAGTTGGTGATCCACATTTTGTTGCCGCTCAGGCTGTAGCCGCTGTCGATTTTCTTTGCGCGGGTTTCCATGCCATCCGGATCAGAGCCGTGATTGGGTTCGGTCAGGCCGAAGCACCCGATCCACTGACCTGAGGCCAGTTTGGGCAGATACTTGGATTTTTGTTCTTCGCTGCCAAATTCATTGATGGGCACCATGACCAGGGAAGACTGGACGCTCATCATGGAACGGTAGCCCGAGTCAATGCGCTCCACTTCACGTGCGATGAGTCCATAGGCCACATAGTTCAGCCCGCCACCACCGTATTGTTCGGGAATGGTCGGGCCCAGCAGGCCCAGTTCGCCCATTTCACTGAAAATAGCCGGATCGGTTTTCTCATGGCGGAAAGCTTCCAATACGCGTGGCGCCAATTTGTCCTGGCAGTATGCCGCAGCCGCATCGCGGATCATGCGTTCTTCGTCGGTCAGCTGTGCATTGAGCAGCAGGGGATCGTCCCAGTGAAATGAAGGATTAGAGGACATGTATGGCTCCAGTCTATATTTATGAAATAGGGTTGTCGGCTTGCAAGGGTTGATGACCAGACCCCGGCACTGTCTTGATGATTGCATTGTATGTGTTAAATTATCAATATTCAATTGATAAAAATGCACAATGTCGTGCGCTGTATTCAGATTGTTCCACGCAGGAGAGGGCTATGCGAAAAGGGATTCCCAGCCTGGGCGCGTTGCAGGCCTTTGAGGCTTGCGCCCGTCTGGGGTCGTTCTCAAGGGCCGCCGAAGAATTGTCGCTGACCCACAGCGCGGTATTCCGGCAGGTCGAAGGGCTTGAGGCCAGATTGGGCGTGACGCTGTTCAACCGCGTGCGCCGGCGCATATCGCTCACGACGCAGGGCGCGGAATACGCTGCGCGCATTCGCCATCATCTGGAACAACTGCAAAAGGATACCTTTGGCCTGATGAGCCGCTCGGGCCTGGGGCGAAGTCTGCATATTGCGACGCTGCCGACCTTGGCCACCACCTGGCTGATTCCAGGACTGGCCGATTTTCAGCGCCATTGGCAGGACGTGCAGATCAGCCTGTCGGTACGTACCCATCCGTTTCAGTTTACCGATGTGCCAGTAGATGGCACCATTTATCACGCATCACAGCCCTGGCTAAACACCCAGGGCGTCATGCTGTTTCGTGAGCAGTAG
>DATGQC010000491.1:0-3248 GCA_035304425.1 Advenella sp. | reverse complement strand
GATGGATTGGTGGTTTTGCGGCGTGCGCGTGCCCGTTGCAGCGCCAGGGCAATGGCTGCTTTTTTTGCGTCCTCAGCGGTGGGCGCCGCCCCCGGCGCAATCGGCCCTTGCGCCGGACGATCTGCGCCTTGATCGGAAACGGAGGCCTGGGCCCCGGCCTGCTGAACGGAGGCTGCCGTCTGAGCACTTGCGCGACGCATCCGTTCCTCTTTTTCCAGGGCATTCAGTTGCAGGCGCTGGGCGCGGTGTTCATGGCGCGTTCTGGCGGCATTGGCATCGTCTTGCGTCCAGGGGCGATTGGCATCGACCATGGCGATGCAGTCTACCGGGCAGGGGGCAACACACAGTTCGCAGCCTGAACATAAATCGGGGAGGATCGTATGCATGAATTTATTGGCCCCCATGATGGCATCTACAGGACAGGCCTGAATACACAAGGTGCAACCGATACAATGTGCTTCGTCGATCACTGCCAGCAGTAGCGGTCCTGGCTTGCCACAGGATTCATCCAGCGGTAATACGGGGGTGTTGAGCACCGCCGCCAGCTTTTCAATGCCGGCATCGCCGCCAGGCGGACAGCGGTTGATTCGCGTGATGCCTGCCGCCAGGGCCTGGGCGTACGGGCGACAGCCGTCATAGCCGCACTGGGTGCATTGCGTTTGAGGTAGTACGGCGTCTATGCGGTCAATAAGGAGGGCGTGATTCATAACGGGCAATAAGAAAAGGACGCAGCCGAAGCCGCGTCCCTCTCATTGTACCGAAAATGCTAGCGCCAGTTGCTTTCAGGCAGCAGCGGCGGCCTGACGGGCGTATTTCTTTTCGGTGTCGGTGATAAAGGCGTCCACAACGGGAAAAATCTGCTTTCTCCATTTAGAGCCGGAGAATATACCGTAGTGGCCGCAACCTTTGGCCAGCAAGTGTTTTTTGTCCTCTTTTTTGAGGCCGGAACACAGTTTCTGAGCTGCCTCGGTCTGGCCATAGCCGGTGATATCGTCGTTTTCGCCTTCGATTGTCAGCAGACGGGTGTGGGTAATGTCCTGGGGTTTGACCAATTCATTGCGCACTTGCCATTCGCCCTTGGGCAGCAGGTGATCCTGGAAAACGACGCGGATCGTGTCCAGATAGTATTCGGCGGGCAGGTCCAGCACGGCATTGTATTCATCGTAAAACCGCCGGTGGTGTTCTGCTTCGGACAACTGGTCGGACATGAGATTCATGTAGAAGTCATAATGCGCTTCCATATGTTTGTCCGGATTCATGGCCACAAAACCGGCATGTTGCAGAAAGCCGGGGTAAACCTTACGGCCTGCGCCGGGGTAGCGGCCGGGCACAACGTGAATCAGCTTGTTTTCGAACCACGAGAACGGATTTGAATCCGCCAGGCTATTGACCTGTGTAGGCGACAGCCGGGTATCGATCGGGCCGCCCATCATGATCATGGATCTGGGCATGGCGTCGTGTTCGCCGGCAGACGCCATGAGCGAGACGGCAGCCAGCACCGGGACGGTGGGCTGACAGACGGACATGATGTGCATGTCGGGGCCGACCACGTGAATGAATTCGCGGACATAGTCAACGTAGTCATCCAGGTGAAAGGGTCCCTTGCTGGGGGGAACCATGCGTGCATCGACCCAGTCTGTGATGTAGACATCGAAACTGGTCAGCATGGTTTTGACCGTGTCGCGCAACAGGGTGGCGTGGTGGCCCGACAGGGGAGCCACGATGAGCACTTTCGGATCCCCGCCCGGATTCTTGCTGTGTTCACGCTCAAAATGTATGAGGTTGCAGAAAGGCTTGGCCCGCGTCGTAGTAATGGTGATGTTGCTTTTTTTATCGCCCACCATGACTGTATCGATATTCCACGCGGGCTTTTCGTAATCTTTGCCCAGACGATGGAACAGCTCAAAGCTGGCGGCAATGTTTTTTGACAGGGGAAGATAGGTGTAGGGGCTGAAGGGGTTGGTGAAGAGATTAGAACCGATTTGTGTGAACGATGCCATCGGCGAAAGAAAGCTGCGGGTTAGCTCATGGAGCTGATAAAGCATGATCATATTCTGTCCATATCCAACGAAGGTCGGCGTTCAATGAAAAAAGTCTAACACTCATGGCAGACAAATATGTGAAAAATAAGTGCGCATTTGTTAAGAAAGGCCAAGAAACGATAATATGTTGCCATGCAGCAATAGTGCTGGCTAAATATTACCAATAATTTTTTAGAAATGCCATGCGGTCATATACGGGGATAGCCGGGCATCCGAGCTCCCCCTGAGCGGAAAAAGGTTGTGCTTACCAGTAATTTTCCACGGCCAGCGAGCCGGCAACGCCACGCCGTCCGGGCGCAAAGCCACGGTCAGCAAGGATCTTGCGAGCGTCCTTGACCATTGCCGGGTTGCCGCAGAGCATGACACGGGCCACCGCCGGATCCAGGCTGGCGCCGGCCAGTCGTTCCAGTTCCCCCGATTCTATCAGGGTAGTGATACGTGCCTGCGGCATGCCCGGCACGGGCTCGCGCGAGGCGACGGGCAGGTATGCGAATTGTTGATCATTGGCCGCATGGGTCCGGACAAAGCGCATAATGTCGTCCTGATAGGCCAGTTCATTGGCCTGTCTGACGCCATGCACCAGGATGATGCGTTCAAACTGCTGCCAGGTCTGCGGATCATCCAGCATGGGCAGGTAGGCCGACAGGCCCGTGCCCGTGGCCAGCATCCATAGCTGCCCCCCTTGGGGGAAACGCTCAATGGTCATGAAGCCGAAGGCGGTTTTGTCGACGTACACGGCATCGCCCACCTGCAGATCATGCAGGCGCGGGCTGAATTGACCGTCCGGGACGACGATGGAGTAGAACGCCAATTCATTGGCATGCGGCGGGGTGACCATGGAATAGGCTCGCCAGATGTCGGGTGTGGCATCGATCTGCGGATTTTCCGGCAGGCCGAGCCGGGCGAACTGGCCGGGAACAAACGTGAACGCGGGATCTTTAGTCGTAACGATCGAGAAAAGTTTCCCGGGAATCCATTCTGTGCGAGCAGTAATGATCTGGCTGGTATATTTTTCCTGTGTCATACGGCGGGGTGAGCCCTCTCTTAACGTTCGAGGTACTGCAGTTTATTTTCCTTTCCGTTCCATTCATCGGCGTCAGGCAGCGGCTTGACAGACCGGCTGATGGTCGGAAAATCGGCACTGAGCTCGGCATTGAGGGCGATAAACTTCATTTGATCCTGAGGCACATCTTCTTCGGCGAAAAT
>DATGQC010000490.1:0-8927 GCA_035304425.1 Advenella sp. | reverse complement strand
CATGGCGGACCCGGACAAAACGCTGTGCGCGTGGGGGTTTGACCCGATTTATTTCCAGGGTGAACGGATCACCACCGAACACCTGGACCAGGTTTCTACCAGCCGGCCGGTAGTGGTGCTGCACGCCAGTGTCCATTTGATGAATGTAAATACCGCCATGCTGCAATTGGCCGGGATCACGACTGACTCGGGTATCGATGGCGTCGAGTGCGATGCCTCGGGCAGGCTGACCGGCCAGTTGCAGGAATTTGCCGCGATGTATCTGGTGTTCCGCAAGATTGGCAATGTCTTTTTTGACGAGGGGCAGACCTCCCACGGTATCTGGAATTTCGCCCGGGTCGCGCAACTGGCTGGCGTGACGACCGCGACCGACCTGGTGAATGATCTGAGTCCGGATACGCTGGCCAGTCTGGCAGAGACAACCGGCGGTGCCACGTTTCCACTGCGCCTGGTGCCGGCTTATGCGCCCCTGCGCGACCCCGAAGGCAAGGGGCTTGACCGGGTCCTGCCCAGCATTGCGTGCAATACGGACAAACTCAGTTTTGGCATTGTCAAACTGATCGTGGATGGCTCCATTCAGGGTTTTACCGCCAGGCTGCGTTGGCCGCATTATTACAAGCCACCGGCAGGTGCGCAGGAAAACGGCATCTGGGTGATTCCGCCACAACAGTTGCGCGAGCTGATCCAGACCTACCACGATGCCGGGCTGACCGTGCATATCCATACCAATGGCGACGAGGCGACCGACGTGGCGCTGGATGCGCTGGATGCGGTGCTTGCGGCCAGCCCGCGCCGCGATCACAGGCATACCCTGCAACACTGTCAGATGGCCAGCACGGCGCAGTTCAGGCGCATGGCCAGTCTGGGCGTGTGCGCCAATCTGTTTGCCAATCATCTGTACTATTGGGGCGATGCCCATTATGAGATGACCATGGGTCCCGAGCGCGCCAACCGTTTGAATGCTGCCGCTACGGCGCTGGCAGCCGGCGTGCCGATTTCATTGCATTCGGACGCCCCGGTCACCCCCATCGCGCCTCTGTTCACGGCCTGGTGTGCCGTAAACAGAATGACGGCGTCCGGTCGCGTCCTGGGCGAGGAAAACCGGATTTCGGTGCAGCAGGCCCTGCATGCCATGACGCTGGGCGCTGCCTATACGCTCAAGCTGGATGACCGGATCGGCAGTATCGAGACCGGCAAGCAGGCTGATTTTGCCATCCTGGAGGAAGATCCGCTGGCGGTTGATCCGGTCAGGCTTAAGGATATCAGGATCTGGGGTACGGTTCTGGGCGGTACGGTATTTCCCTGCCCGCAGACCGAAACATGAGTCAGGCCATCGCGCTGACCGTGCTGGGCGGCTTCCTGGGCGCCGGCAAAACCACGGTCCTCAATCACTTGCTGCAGGCGTCTCATGGCCTGCGGCTGATGGTGTTGGTCAATGATTTTGGCGCCGTCAATATTGACGCTTCCCTGATTCAATCGGTCAGTGGCGACGGCGTTATCTCGTTGCGCAACGGATGCGTGTGCTGCTCCATGGGGGGCGAGCTGATGAACGCGCTCATGATGATTGAAAAGCAGGCGGCCAATCTGGATGGTCTGATTATCGAGGGCAGCGGTGTCAGCGATCCGAAAAAGATCGCGCAAATTGGCGCGCTGGGCCAGGGGTTTGCCTTGCAGTCCATTATTACCGTGGTGGATGCGGCCGCCGTGCTTGAACAGTGCGATGATCGACATACCGGCGCGATGGTGAAAACGCAGATTGCCGCAGCCCACAGGATTTTGCTCAATAAAATTGACCTGGTGGACGAGACGCGGCGCAAGCAGGTGCTGGCCTGGCTGCACGAGACGGTGCCGGGCATTCCTGTTTTCCCGGGCAGCAACGGTCAGTTTGACTGGACGTTGCTGTTGTCTGGCTCAGCGCAGCATGCCTCACAAGCGCTGCCGGCCAGCAAAGCCGGCACGGCGCTGTTTGCCGGCCGGCCGGCCATGGCGCCGGCAGCACAGTCATTTGAGTCTTACCGTTTTGACAATACCGGCGCATTTGATGAGCAACGGTTGCGTGCTGCTTTCAGCCAAATGCCGGCGTCGATTCTGCGCGCCAAGGGCATCGTTGCGCTGGGACCGGAAAAACGAATGTGCGTGCTGCATTATGTGCGAGGCCAGCGCGTGAGCCTTGAACCAGCCATGCAGACAGCATGCGCCGGACCGTTAGTGTTTGTCGGCACAACGCAGCTGGATAAGGTGGCGCTGCAAGATGCGCTCAATCAGGCCGTGCTGGCCTGAGCCTCCCGGGTCATTGGCTGTGGGCCCGCAGCGCTTGTAACAGACGCCTGTTATTCGGTTTTCTTTGCCGGCGGGCAGCGCCTGTGGCAAGCGCTGCCAAATGGCGCTGCTAGCGCAACCGTCGTATTGCTTCAATTTGCCTTAAAGCCTGATTCCTTGATAATCGGTGGCCAGACTTGCTTTTCCTTTTCCAGTAACGCCGTCATGCTGGCGGCCGATTCGCCGGTGAGCTCCAGGCCCAGCTTTTCGAAGTTCTTGCGCAACTCGGCATTTTTGGCAATGGCGATAAACGCCTTTTCCAGCCGGGCGATGGTTTCCGGCGGCGTGCCTTTTGGCACATAGGCGCCATACCAGATTTTTACGTTCTCGAAGCCGGCAATACCCTGTTCATGCAGCGTTTTGACGCCGGGCAGAAAGCTGACGGGCTGGGTGCCGGCCAGCCCCAGAAAGCGGATTTTCCCGGCGCGATACAGTTCCATCTGCGCACCAGCTGCGTCCACGCCCAGCGGCACATGGCCGCCCATTTCATCATTGACCAGCTGAGGACCGCCGGAATAGGAAGCCGGTTCGAGTTTGACGTTCTGTTGCTTGGCCATCTGCAACACGCCAAAGTGCGTGGGGCCGCCCAGCCCGGCCAGGCCGACCGCGCCAAGCGCCGGATCCGCCTTGACCGCAGCCATATATTCCTGAATTGTTTTGTACGGTTGGACGCTGCCGGTAGACATCACAATCGGGACATTGGCCAGGTTGGCCACAGGTGTCAGATCGCTGGGAGCGTAATTGAGCTTGGCGTACGTATAGGGATAGCTGGTGAACGGCATGGAGTGGGAGAGCAGCACCGTGCGTCCGTCGGGCTTGGCCCTTGCGACTTCGGTTGCCGCCATCATGGTAGAGGCGCCCGGTTTGTTTTCGACATAAGCCTGGCCGTTGCCGGCTTTCCTGTATTCTTCGGCGACAGCGCGCGCCAATGCGTCAAGAATACCGCCGGCCGGATAACCGACAACAATTTTAATCGTGTCGTTTTGCGCCCAGGCCTGGGAAGGCAGGCCCGGGACCAGTGCGACAGCGGACAAAACCAGGGAACGCAAAAAAGGACGTTTGTTCATGAGATCACCTATAGATCAGTTATTTAAAGCTGTTGAGTACGGCGGTTAAGTACGGCTGTGGATGAAATGAAATGCATGGGTTGTCACGGGGTGTCGAAATCCTGCCTGTCGCCGGGCTTTGCGTTGCCGGCCAGCACCTGGCCCAGCGCCAGCGCGGTGTCCTTCATCATGCTGGAGAAAGTGAACAGGTCGGAAAACGAATGCGTCGCGGTCGGGGCGTGACAGGCGACCGCGGCGATCACGCGGCCTCGGTCGTCCTGAACCGGTACGGCAATGGCGACCATGCCTTTGACGAACTCTTCGTTGTCGGTACCGATTCTCTGCTGCGCAATCAGTCCGAGTTCGTGCGCAAGACGCTGACGGTCAGTAATGGTTTTGGGTGTCATGGCCGGTAGCGGCAGCGTATCGAGCAGGCATTTACGATGCACATCAGGCATCATCGCCAGGAACAGTTTGCCGCTGGCGGTGCAATGTAAAGGCACATGAGCGCCGGTGCGCAGATGCAATTGCAGGCGCATGTCGCTTTCGGGTTCGACGCGCGCCAGATAATGCACCTGATTGTCGATCAGCGCGGTCAGATTGCACGTTTCTCCGGTGGCCGCTACCAACTTGCCAAGCAGCAGCCGGCAGATGCGATCAAAGTGCGTGGAACTGAGCACAGACAGGGCCAATTGATGCGAGCAGGCGCCCAGCACGTAGCCCCGATCGTCGGGAAGCCGCGTGACATAGGCGGCGTCCTGCAATTGTTGCAACAGCCGCAGGACGCTGGCTTTGGGCAGCGCGGTTCGCTGGGCGATCTGCGCCAGCGACAGCGGATAACTGGCGCAGGCCAGGTGCTCTATCACAGTCAGAATGCGCAGATGTTTGGAATCTTGGTTTGTTATAGTCATGTTTGTCTCTCTGTCTTCATTGTGGAATAAAAAAGATTAAATATCCAATAATTTGAAATTATCTGTTCCGGTAAATGAAATGAAAATGGCGGTTATCGTTTCAAAATTGAAATGATTGGTGTATACCCCTAACAAATAGCGGCTTGTCAGACGCACACTTGCTCCACCAAATTAAAACTGGCAGGCAGACAAGACTATGCAAGAGAGTGTGGATTATGTAGTGGTGGGCGGCGGCTCGGCCGGGTGCGTGATGGCCAACCGACTCAGCGAAAACGGCAAATATTCAGTGTGCCTGCTTGAGGCAGGACCGGCTGATCGCAATATGTGGATTCATATCCCTATCGGTTACGGCAAGACCATGTTCAATCCGCGATTGAACTGGGGCTTTTATACCGATCCCGATCACAATATGCTGGATCGGCGGATTTACTGGCCGCGCGGCAAAACGCTGGGCGGTAGCAGTTCGATCAACGGTCTGATCTACATCCGGGGGCAGAAGGAAGATTATGACCACTGGGAAGCGCTGGGCAACCAGGGATGGAGCTGGGACGCCTGCCTGCCCTATTTTCGCAAGCTTGAAAATAATGATCTGGGGCCCGGGCCGACCCATGGTACCGACGGTCCGCTGAATGCCACCTCCATTCCGACCCGTCATGAATTGGTGGACGCGTTAATCGGCGCGGCCAACAGCCTGGGCATACCAACGCGCAAGGATTTCAATACGGGGGATCAGCGCGGGGCCGGCTACTATCAGTTGACTACGCGCAATGGTCGGCGCTGTTCGACGGCGGTCGCCTACCTGAACCCGGCCAGGCGACGCCCGAACCTGCGTATCGAAACCGAGGCGCAGGCCATGCGGATACTGTTTCGCGGGAAGAAAGCGGCCGGGATCCAGTATCGACAGCATGGGACGGTCAGGACATTGAACGTAAACCGGGAAGTGATCCTGTGCGCGGGCGCCCTGCAATCTCCGCAATTATTGCAACTGTCAGGGGTGGGCAACCCGGACCATCTGGGGCCGCTGGGCATTCCCATGGTGCACGCGCTCAATGGCGTGGGCGAGAATCTTCAGGATCATTTGCAGTTTCGGCTGATCTACGAAGTGAACAAGCCCATTACCACCAATGACCTGTTACGCAGCTGGAGCGGCAAGGCAAAGATGGGCCTGCAATGGGCGTTGCTGCGCGGCGGCCCGCTGGCCATCGGCATCAATCAGGGCGCCTTGTTCTGCAACGCATTGTCCGACACCGATGCGCGTCCCGATGTGCAATTTCATTTTGGCACGCTCTCGGCCGATATGGCCGGCGGCAAGGTTCACGATTTTTCCGGTTGCACTTTTTCCGTATGCCAGTTGCGGCCCGAGTCGCGGGGTTATCTGCGTATTCGTTCGACTGATCCGTTCGAGGCGCCGGCGATGCAGCCCAATTACCTGGCAACCGACCTGGATCGCCGCACTGCGGTAGCCGGGGTGAGGTTAACCAGAAAGCTCGCAGACGCCCCGCCGATGCAGTCCCTGATGAAAGGCGAGATCAAGCCTGGACGCGATGTGCGCAGCGACGATGAAATTCTGCATTTCTGCCGCGAGAACGGCGCCACTATTTTTCACCCTTCGGGCACGGCGAAGATGGGGCCCGCACAGGATCCGCTGGCGGTTGTCGATCACCGGCTCGCTGTCAGGGGCCTGCAGGGCCTGCGTGTGGTAGACGCCTCGATTATGCCGACATTGGTGTCGGGCAATACCAACGTGCCGGTTGTCATGGTTGCCGAAAGGGCCGCTGCTTTTGTGCTTGAAGATGCGCAGGCCGGCGATCAGGCGATTCGGATCGAACCTGCAGTGTTGGCGGAGCTGAACCAGGCGCCGGCAGAACCCAAGGCGGCAGAAAGTCTGCAGGAGAGCTAGGCTGCAGAAGCAACGAGGCGACGTGCAATTGCAGATGAAATATGTCGGTTCGAAATGAAAGCTGTACATAAATCAACATACGGAGACAACAATGAGTGACAAAAAAGGATTGCGCAGGGTCGTAGCAGCCTCGCTGGTGGGTGCGACGATTGAATGGTACGATTTTTTTCTATACGGCGTGATTGCCGGCCTGGTGTTCAGTCAACTGTATTTTCCGGGCGAAGATCCCTATATCGGTACGTTGCTGGCGTATGCCACATTTGCGGTTGGATTTCTGGCGCGCCCGCTGGGCGGAATCATTTTCGGTCATCTGGGTGACAAGGTCGGGCGCAAAAGCGCATTGATCATGACGCTGATGATCATGGGTGTTTCCACCGTGGCCATCGGGCTGATTCCGTCGTACGAGAGTATTGGTATCTGGGCGCCCGCATTACTGCTTTTTTGCCGTGTACTGCAGGGTATCGGTCTGGGAGGAGAATGGGGTGGGGCGGTGCTTATGACCTATGAGTATGCGCCGCCAGAGAAAAAAGGACTCTATGCCTCTCTGCCGCAAATCGGCTTGTCTTTGGGGCTGTGCCTGGCTTCGGGTGTCGTCGCGCTGTTGTCGTCCTTACTGACCGATGCGCAGTTCCTGAGCTGGGGCTGGCGCATCGCCTTTCTGTTGTCGTCGCTGCTGGTTTTCGTGGGTATGTACATCCGCCTGGCCGTCAAGGAAAGCCCTGAGTTTGCGCAGATCAAGGCCAAAAATGCAGAAAGCAAAATTCCGTTTGTGGAGATGATCAAGAACTACCCAATGAACATTATCAAGGGCATGGGTGCGCGCTATATTGACGGTGTATTTTTTAATATTTTCGGCGTCTTTATTATCAGCTATCTGACCAAGAACCTGCAGCTATCGCGAACCGACGCGCTGACCGGCGTGATGATCGCCGCTATTGTGATGTGCGCTTTCATTCCTTATTTTGGCGCGATGTCCGATAGGTTGGGGCGCACCCGTACTTATTTCTGGGGCTCCCTGATTACCGGTTTTTCGGCGATTCCGGCATTCTGGCTCATGACCACCTTTTCGGACAACGTATTTGTTGTCTGGCTCTCGATTGTGATTCCTTTCGGCATTCTGTATGCCATGGTGTACGGTCCGGAAGCGGCCCTGTTCTGCGAGTTGTTCGACACACGGGTAAGGTACACGGGTATTTCATTTGTGTATCAGTTTTCAGGTATCTTTGCTTCGGGCATTACGCCGCTGATCGCTACCGCGCTATTGCGCGAGAACAACGGTCAACCCTGGCTGGTGGTGGGCTACACCGTGATCGTGGGCATTATTTCCGCTCTGAGTGCGGCATCCATCAAAACAGTCGGCAAAGACAGCGGGAGCGTCAAGGCGCGCGCCGCCGTTGCCGCGGTGGCACGCTGACCAGTGATTGTCATACTGCAGGCCCGGACCGGCGAACTGGCCGGCTGCGGTCCTGCTCTTTAATGGTGCGATGCGTCATTAAAGAGCGAATCCATTTATTTCAATCGCAATTTGTCTGTGTGCGGTCGCAAAAAAAGACTTCGCGCGCGTGCCAGCGGCAGTGCCGCGACATGCTATCCTGAACGTAACACAGGCAACAAGTTGAAACGCAGAAAGGAGAAACCGTACACATAATCGTCATGCGGTATTAGAATGAGGCGTCATTCCGGACTGTTTTGCATGTCTGCACACCGGCAGGCCCGGTCCGGCGCCATACGGCATCATTTCAACAGACGCCTTCAACGGAGGCGTTTTTGCATTTGCCAGAATACGGAGACCTATACGCTATGAATGCAGCTCGTCCTGAACCCTCTCTTCAACTCAATGCGCCCCAATGGGTGCAGCATGACGGCCTGAAAGCCTGGGTGGCGCAAATTGCCGCGCTGACCCAGCCGGAGCGTATCGAATGGTGCGACGGTTCCCAGGAAGAATATGACCGCCTGTGTGCGTTGATGGTTCAATCCGGCACCCTGCGCAAACTGAATCCACAGAAGCGCCCCAACTCTTATCTGGCCTGGTCTGATCCCGATGATGTGGCGCGCGTGGAAGACCGCACCTATATCTGTTCCGAAAAAGAGGAAGACGCCGGGCCGACCAACAATTGGCAGGCGCCGGCGCAGATGCGCGATACGCTTGACGGCCTGTTCGATGGCTGTATGCGTGGCCGTACCATGTATGTGATTCCGTTTTCCATGGGGCCGCTGGGCTCTCCCATTGCGCACATTGGCGTCGAGTTGTCCGACTCGCCCTATGTGGCTGTCAATATGCGGTTGATGACCCGCATGGGCCGCAAGGTATACGACATTCTGGGCAGCGAGGGCGAGTTTGTCCCTTGCGTGCATTCGGTGGGCAGCCCGCTGGCGCCGAATCAGACCGATGTCTCCTGGCCCTGCAACAAGACAAAGTATATCGTGCATTTTCCCGAGACGCGTGAAATCTGGTCTTATGGTTCCGGATACGGCGGTAATGCGTTGCTGGGCAAAAAGTGCTTTGCCTTGCGCATCGCCTCCAACATGGGACGTGATGAAGGCTGGATGGCCGAGCATATGTTGATTCTGGGCGTCACCTCGCCCGAAGGTAAAAAAATGCACGTCGCTGCCGCGTTTCCGTCGGCCTGCGGTAAAACCAATTTCTCTATGATGATTCCGCCGGCTTCGCTGCCTGGCTGGAAAATCACCACGGTGGGCGACGATATAGCCTGGATCAAACCCGGCGCGGACGGCCGTCTATATGCAATC
>DATGQC010000489.1:0-9042 GCA_035304425.1 Advenella sp. | reverse complement strand
TGATGCTGGTGCAGGCGCCAAGTGCATTCGCACTATTAGGAGGTGCGGCGCTTCTGACTGCGTTCCAGGCTTCAAGCGCTGCGTTGGTTGTTTTACTGATCGCCAGATCCTTTCCACGCAAGGTGCGTGCAACTGGCCTGGCCACCGCTTTCGGTCTGGGCGCTGCGCTTTTTGCCGGTACTGCACAAGTCATTTTCACCTGGCTCATTTCGGTGACAGGCGACCCGACCTCGCCAGTCATTTATGTTATTGCGATGAACGTGCTTTCTCTGGTCTCTATCTGGCTCATGCCACGCGCCGAAGCGCCAGAGCCCATGGCTGCGCCGGTCGCGGCCGCCAGCGTCACTATTTAACAATGGAGATTATCATGCCTCAAATCAACGTTCAGGACGCCAAACTCTATTATGAGGTGCACGGCGATGGCTATCCGTTAATCTTCATTCACGGTGGTGGCGGCAACACCATGGCGTGGTTCAATCAAGTGGCGTTTTTTGCACAGCATTACAAGGTGATCACTGTCGATCTGCGCGGGTTTAAGTATTCTCCCTGTTTGCCGGAGCTGGCTCATCCTCGCTACTATCACGATGACATATTGGCCGTCCTGGATGCCGAAGGCCTGGAGCATGCCGCGTTTATCTGCCAATCGCTGGGCGCCTGGGCCGGGCTCGCAATCGCGGTACGTTCGCCCGAGCGCGTCTCCTGCCTGTATATCAACGGTTCGCCTACGCCGGCCTATTCGGAAGAAAATTGGCGCGTTCTGAAAAAAGGCAGCGACGTTTTCATGGGCGGCTCGTTCGGGCGTGGGTCCGGAATAGGGTGGAACAGAGAGACATTAAAGAGCAGGCCCGAGCTCGTTTTGTTGTATAGCCAGATCAAGGCGCTTAACCCGTTACCTGGGTTTGACTCTGCGACGATGATGGATGATACGGTCAAATTGCACCCTGAGGATTTCACGAACTATCGCGTGCCTACCATCATCACAGGCGGCGCGCACGATGACTTTCTTGTGCCGGGTAGTCACGAACATACCGCGACACTCATACCAGGTTGTGCAACGTATACCTATGCTGATGCCGGGCATTCGGCCTATTTCGAAACGCCGCAGGTATTCAACCAGGTCGTGGCGGGCTTTCTCAATACACATTTGCCATCAAAAACCGGTTTCCGGTAAGCAACAGCGGTATCCTGCACCTGACCAGGGCGGGGCCGCCAATACCGTCTCGCTGTTGTCAGGCTACACGATCAAAAGCACGTGCGACTTGCCTTGCGGGAACAGTCAAATGGATATGGCCGCCATAAGGATAGCGGCCGTATCCACACTTCTCTGCGAACCCGATCCTATTTCACGGCGCCATATTTTTTCAGGATCTCCACTGTCCTGTCTATCGGCAGCGCCTCTACCGTACGACCACCCCTACCCGTAGTGGTTGTCGCTTTAAGCAGGGAATTATAAATGGCTTCCTCGGTTGCCTCTACCGTCGCCAGAAAGAGCGGCGACATGGCGTTATTGCCAAGCACTTTTGTTTCCCGTACGGCGTCAGATGAGTTGATCCGGCTTTCCGGCGCGGTGCTGAAGGCAATGACATAATCGCCACTGCCGTTGGTCGCCGGCGACCCCGTGCGGGCCAGGCCGAGCATGGCTCTTTTGGCCAGCCGCTCCAGGTTTCTGCTACCCAGCGGTGCATCGGTGGCAACAATCATCATGATCGCGCTGGATCGGGTCATTCTTCGTTAGCGTCAACGCGCTATTCGTGGTATGTTCGCTGACCTTTTTACCTTCGAGTACTTCTTTCAGTCAGGCTGAAGACGGCTACATGCCCGTGGAGCATGCGAAACACACCTTCTCGGATGCCTTTTCTCTCTGCATTCCACAGGAAAATCACCAGATATGGGTTGTTGAAATTCGCAGAAAAATTCATCCATGGCGTTGGTCTCTTAACCAACTGAGGGAGCAGATTGGCGAGAACAGGTCCCACCACTGAATCTGCATACCCTTTTTATTTACGACCTGCCTGGGCCAGCGTTTTTGAGCTCTTTGTCCTGCTCAGTCTCTTACTGCCTTTTTTGCTGGTTTTTTGTACGGCCACGGTTTTTTCTTCTTTGATAATGACTGGGGGTACGTCGACAAAGGTGGGTTGGGCCACTTTCTCGCTTTTCACCAATCTGATCTTCTGCTTACCGTTTAATCGCTTGGCTTCATCCCTGGCATAGTTCTGTTCATTGGACTCATATTTACCCTCATAAAGGCATGCCTTGCGATCAAGCTTGCATTCGTCGATCAGCCCCGTTTCGAGCGGCGGCGTTGACGCAGGTTTTTCCGCGGCGCATCCTGCAAGGAAAATGGCAAGCGGAAGCACCGCCGTGAATCTACTAAACAGCTGCATGGGTGAATCTCCCCAATCCTGAAATTAACTTTGCCGATTTTAGAGCAAATCGCCGGTTACGTAGTTTCAGCGGGTTTCAGGCGGTTGCAGAAGCGGGGCAATATCGTCATGTCCCGACACGCGACTGTTGACCCTTATATATCGTCATGGCGCGGATGATTTAGGGTAATCCCGGTCGTTGAATATTTCAAATGTGTATATTATTCATAATAATGAAAATTTCATTTTCAATATAACGGACACTGCGGATGAAGATCATGGACACCGTTACGCCACCCTCTGGTGCGCAGTTCACCGGCAAAGTCGCGTCATTCGTGGATTTCTGGCTGGGACAGCAACTGCGGGCGATCAGGCGCGAGCAAAAGCTTTCCCTGGAGCAGGTCGCGCGCAAGGCGGATATTTCAATTGGTTCGCTTAGCCAGATTGAGCGCGGCATGACATCCCCGACCGTCAATATGCTGAACCGGATCTCGGGAGCGCTGAATATTTCAATTGGAGAGCTGCTGAGCAATACCGAGTGTACCGATGAACAAACCGATGGCTGGATTGCCAGGGCTGCCTCGCACAAACAGGTGGTGATGAAAGACAAGAAGATCATCAAGAAAATCATCACACCTTCGCGCTGCCGGTCGGTGGATCTGTATCAGGCCATTATCCAGCCAGGCGGCAGTTCCGGCGATGAGTGGATCACCACGCGCAGCGGAGAAATCAGCGGGCTGGTGATCTATGGGCAATTGCAGTTGTGGTTTGACAAGCGTTACGTAAAGCTGGAGCAGAACGATACGTTTTGCTATACGAGCGATATGCCACGCAAGTGGAGCAATCCGACCGATCAGGACACATGTGTACTGTGGGTTATCACCAAACCCGAAAGGGAATAGGAGAATTTCATGAGAATGAAAAAACTGTTATCTGTATGTATGTTCGCGGCATGTCTGAACGGGTCGGCTGCACTGGCGGCAGACAATTATAAGGTAGGGTCCACACCCACTGGCATGCCGTTTACCTATCTGGATTCCAAGTCAGGAAAAATTGCCGGTGTGATGGTCGATGTCATTGACGCTGTTTCAAAAAAAGCAGGCTTTTCCTATGAAATCAGTCCCATGGTGTTTTCGGCCCTGATCGGGTCCCTGCAATCGAAGCGGATCGATATTATTTCGGCGGCAATGATCAAGACAGACGAACGGGCAAAGATCATTGACTACACCAATACCATCTTCAGCTACGGAGAAGGGCTGGTCGTACCTGAAAGCGATAAAACGCAATACACCAGCCTGGAGCAGTTGAAAGATAAAACTGTGGGTATCCAGATAGGCACCGCCTATATTGCGCCGGCGCAGAAAGCCGGAGTCACGGATGTGAAGCTGTATGACGCCTCAACCGATATGATGCGTGATCTGGAAAAGGGGCGGGTGCAGGCCGTGCTGGTGGATCAGCCGATTGCTGCTGCGTACCTGAGCAACAATATGTTCAAGAATGTACGCCTGGTGGAAAGCTACAAGCCGGTTGTTGTGCGTGATCTGGGGTTGATTACACGCAAGGGAGAAACCGAACTGCAGCAGAAACTCAATACGGCGATTGATGCGCTTAAGGCGGATGGAACCATTGCGTCCATCCTGAAAAAATGGAAGCTTGAAAAATAATCGCGCTGCTGCTGCCGGCACTAAGGCGTGTCGGCGTGGCGACGATCACACGCAACAGGAATAATGAGCCCCTATGGATGAATTGTCGGTACGCATTGCCCAGTATTTCCCTGTGCTTTTGCAGGGCGTGAAAGCGACCCTTATTGTCACCGCCGGCTCGCTGCTGCTCTCTACGGTGCTCGGGCTGGTCTGGGCGCTCATGCGCAGCTCCGGCGTACGCTGGCTGGCCTGGCTGAGCGAGAGCGCCGTCAATATCATTCGCGGCATTCCGATCATTGTAATTCTGTTCTATGTCTATTTTGTTTTTCCCGATATCGGCATCGACGTCAATGCAGTCCAGGCCTCCATTCTGGGTCTGGGGGTTGCCTATTCGGCATATCAGTCGGAAAATTTTCGTGCGGGAATTGAAGCAATTGACCATGGTCAGGTAGAGGCGTCGCAATCCATGGGCATGACCTGGGCAACCATGATGCGACGGGTAATTCTGCCGCAGGCCGTGCGGATAACATTGCCTCCCTATGGCAATACCATGATTATGATGCTCAAGGACTCGTCCCAGGCCTCAACGATTACGGTGGCGGAACTGGCCATGCAGGGCAAATTGCTGGCTACATCGAATTTTGACAACGTTACCGTGTTTACCATGGTCGCTGTGATGTATCTGGTGATGTGCATGCCGCTTATTTTTCTTGTGAAGTACCTGGAAAAACGGACGAAGACAGCATGATCACACTTGATAATGTTCACAAGCGTTTCGGCCAGAATCATGTTCTGCGCGGCGTCAATGCAAAGGTAGAAAACGGCGAAGTTGTCTGCATTGTCGGTCCCTCGGGGTCAGGCAAGTCGACGATCCTTCGCTGTATCAATGGCCTGGAAAGTTATGAGGAAGGGGCCATCCGCATCGACGAGAAGCTGGTCGATCGCAGCAGCAGCCACTTGCGGCAGATTCGCCAGGAAGTGGCCATGGTGTTTCAGCGCTTCAATTTGTTTCCGCACCGTACCGCGCTGGAAAATGTGATGGAAGGGCCCATCTACGTCAAAGGCATCGAACGGGCGCAGGCGAGGGACGCGGCAACGCAGTATCTGGAAAAGGTCGGGCTGGCTGACAAGTTGTCGTCATATCCGCAACAGCTTTCCGGCGGGCAACAGCAACGGGTCGCGATTGCGCGGGCTCTTGCCATGGAGCCACAGGCCATTCTGTTTGATGAGCCCACTTCTGCGCTGGATCCGGAGCTGGTCGGCGAGGTGCTCAATGTCATGGCAGACATGGCACGCGCAGGCATGACAATGATCGTGGTCACTCACGAAATGGCTTTTGCCAAAGAGGTGGCTGACCGCGTGCTGTTCTTTGACCAGGGCGTCATTGTGGAACAGGGTAAAGCCACGGACATCCTCAATACCCCGCAGCATCCCCGGACTCAGGATTTTCTTCGGCGGGTTCTGCACCCGTTCTAATTTTATTGCATTTGTCTTTAAGGAAGCGCCATGTTCCCAGCTAACCGGTTTCCCCTGGCTCCCGCTTTGTGGCACGACACCGCCGTCGCGCCTCCGCTCACCGCCCCCCTGACGACAGCGGCCGACACCGATACGCTGATTATCGGGGCCGGGTACGCGGGCCTGAGCACCGCTTTGCATCTGGCGCAGTCGGGCGAACAGTGCATGGTGCTGGACGCCAGGGAAATCGGGTTTGGCGGCTCGGGCCGCAATGGCGGACAACTGGTGCCGGGGTTGAAAAAAGATCCCGAGGAGCTGCTCAGCGCATACGGGCCGCAGCGCGGCAGGCAATTAATTGAATTTGCCGGCGCCACCGCCAGCACCGTATTTGAATTGATTGATCGCTACAACCTGAATGTGCCGCATACGCGCAATGGCTGGATACAACCGGCGCACTCCCGTGCCGCACTGGCGACCGTCCAGAAGCGAGTTGCCGACTGGCAAAAGCGCGATGCACCCGTCAGACCTCTGTCGCGCGGCGATGTCGCTGATCTGCTGGGTACCGATCAGTATCACGGTGGCTGGTTTGATGAGCGCGGCGGCTCAGTGCAGCCGCTAAGCTATGTGCGTGAGCTGGCGCGCGTTACTCTTGCTGCTGGCGTGACAGTGCACACGGACACACCGGTGCAGTCAATCGAAAAAAAAGGCAGCGGCTGGCACGTGACCACCGACAGCGGTCATGTCGTCCAGGCCCGTCGCGTGGTGGTCTGCGCCAATGCGTATAGCGATGGCATCTGGAGGAACCTGAAAGAGACGGTGGTCGATCCCAATACCTATCAGGTCGCGACCGCCCCGTTGCCCGAAGATATCGCCCGACGTATTTTGCCGCAAGGTCAGCCCGTGTCTGACACACGCAATTTGCTGCTTTATTTCCGCAAGGACCATACCGGCCGCTTTCTGATGGGAGGAAGGGGACCCTTTCGCGAACCGCGCGGCAAACAGGATTGGGACCATCTGAAAAAGGCCATTACATTGCTATATCCGCAATTGAAGGATATTGAATTTGAATACTACTGGTGTGGACGGGTGTCGGTGACGCAAGACTACATGCCGCATTTGCATCAACCTGAAGCGGGTCTGATCCTCAATATCGGCTGCCAGGGGCGAGGCATCGGTTTACAGACCGCAATGGGCAAAGCCATTGCCAACTACCTGCAATCGGGCAATGAAGCCGCACTTCCTGTACCATTTACTCCGGTGCAGCGATTGCCATTCTATGGCTTGCGCAGGCTTTATGTCGGCGCATTGATTTCATGGTACCGCTATCTTGATAGCCGCAGCTAGGCTTGCGGCTATTTACTATTTATTATTGAATTTGAAATAAAGCAGGACAAAATATGATTCCCGTTGTACTCGCATCGGAAAGCAGCGCCGCAGCACAGAAATGGCTGAAGGTGATTGAGCAGCATTTTCCCGATCTGAAGGCGCATGTCTTTGACCCGCAGGCGACATCCGAGGTGGCGGATGTGCGTGCTGCAATTGTCTGGAAACCGCCGGCAGCGCTGTTTGCACGCTATCGCGCCCTGGACCTGGTATTTAATATGGGGGCCGGTGTGGACGCGATTTTGCGTCAGCCGGACATCGCCGACACCAGCCGTATTATCCGCCTGGAGGACGCGGGGCTGGCCAATCCCATGACCGAGTACGTCATTCATTATCTGTCGGGCATCACCCGTAACTTCGGCGCTTATGAGCAGCACCGGGAACATCGCGTATGGCAGGCAGCTGAACAGATTCCGGTACAACATTGTACGATCGGCGTCATGGGGCTGGGCGTGATCGGTGCGCGTATTGCACAGGCTTTGAGTGCGCTCGATTATCCTGTCCAGGGCTGGTCGCGCAGCCCGAAAGCATTGCCGGCCGTCCGCAGTTTTCATGGTGAGGACCAGTTTGCCGCTTTTCTGGCATCAAGCCAGTTTCTGATCAACGTACTGCCGCTGACTGACCAGACCCGCAATATTCTCAATCGCGACAGTCTGGGGCGTTTGCCAAAAGGCGCTGTGCTTATGAATATCGGGCGGGGCGAACATCTGGTTGAGGCCGATCTGATTTCGTTACTGGATTCAGGGCATCTGTCGCGGGCTGTCCTTGACGTGGCGCGCGAGGAGCCGTTACCAGGCGGCCATCCATTCTGGACCCACCCGCGCGTTACGCTGACGCCGCACATTTCCGGTCCCACCAATCATTACCTGGCCATCAAGCAGATCCGGGACAAACTGCAGGATGCCCTGCAGGGCAAGCCCATCAGTGGCGAAGTCATCCGGGAAACCGGGTACTGATCAAGGCCCCCGATCTGCCCTGTTGGATCCACAGGTTGCCGGCGCGGTGCAGCGTGCGTGACGCAAGGCGGGATCGATGGGCAAGCTGCCCGCAGTGACTTCGGGTCTCTGCGGGCTGCTGTGCAAATACAGTGTCGCTGCGCTATTGGCGTTACAATCGGACAGACCAACGATACATACACGACTCGCTGACGAATGGGGACCCAACAATGTCGACTGCCCAGGCACCTGCGCCACAAAATCCGCCGACCTCATCCAGGCCGCGCGCGATCATCTCGCATCTGAACAATGCTACGTTCGAGCGTGGTTTGCGCGAATTTTTTGAGTACCGCGATCTGGGCGTGGCCCAGGCAACAGGCGGCGCCTATTCTGTGCACGTGATTCGCGCGCTGGCCGGCCACGAAGCGTCGGGTGTGCCGCATCTGCATCAACTGGATTTTCAGTTTGTATACGTGCTGCAAGGCTGGGTCGAGTTCGAATATGAACAGACAGGTGTGGTCCGCCTGGAGCAGGGCGATTCGGTTTATCAGCCTGCGGGCATCCGGCATCGCGAAATTCGCCATAGTGCCGATCTGGAGATGCTGGAAGTGGTCGCGCCGGCAACGTTTGATACTGCCACGCTGGAGCAGATCTGAATTATGAAAGTACTGGTTCAGCGCGTGCGTCAGGCATGCGTTCATGTCGGCGGCAGCGAGGTTTCCGCCATCGGAGCCGGCATGTTGCTGCTGGTCGGAATCGCCCAGGACGATACGCAACAGGATGCACAATATCTGTTGCGCAAAACGCTGGCGTTGCGTATCTTCAATGACGACAATGGGGTGATGAATCGCTCGGTGCTGGAGGTGGGGGCACAAGTCCTGGCGGTCAGCCAGTTTACGCTGCTGGCCGATATCCGCAAGGGCAATCGGCCGTCCTATACGGCGGCGGCGCGACCTGAGTTTGCCAGGCCATATTTTGACCATTTCGTGCAGCAGCTTTCGGCAGGCCTGGGGCAAGCGGTCCCTGTCGGCGTTTTCGGGGCCGACATGCAGGTGTCCCTGGTCAATGACGGTCCCGTCACGATTATGCTGGACAGTCGTGACCGATAAGCACATTTGCAATGAAGCGCGTCAACGACCCGATTTTGCGCTGTTCTGCCGCAGGGGGTGGTGATGGACGCGATTTATGTTTACGTGATTCTCGGGGCAGTCGTGGCTGGATTTGTACAGGGGTTGTCAGGCTTTGGCTTCGGCCTGGTTTCCA
>DATGQC010000488.1:0-3219 GCA_035304425.1 Advenella sp. | reverse complement strand
ATCTGAAATGTCAGATAACATGTCAACTATAATTAGAATGACTTAAAATGCGATAGTCGTGAAAACCCTAAAAGGCCTCTCTCTTACCATGCGAACTTCCTTACGCTCTTCGGACCAGTCTTTGGCGGAACAGGCTTTTGAGGCCTTTCGGGAGTTGCTCGCTTGCGGCCAGATACGCTCGGGGCAAATGATTTCGATATCGGAATTGGTCGAGGCGACCGGACTGCCGCTGGCCCCGGTGCGGGAAGCGGTAAAGCGGGCCGCTGCCGCCGGACTGGTTTCGATTCTGCCCAAGCGGGGCGTGCTGGTGCTTGAAGCCACTACAGAGGCGCTGCATGCCGGCTTTCACCTGCGCTATCTGTTTGACCAGGAAGGCGCCCGTCTGTTGGCGCAGCAGGCGCCGGGTCGTGAGCTGGCTCACCTGCGCCAGGAACATGAGCGCGTGCTGGAACAGGCTTCAGCAGGCGCTATCTCTGCGCAATTACAGTTGAAAGCGATGGAAGTAGACTGGTCACTGCATGCCTGGCTGACCGGGGCATTGAATAACCCGGTCGCACTGGCCGTGTATGACGAAAACCGCTATCGCCTGAGTGTCATGCAGCACTCGCGCCGGCCTTTGCCCGAAAGAATCATTCCCGCCATGACCGAACATTTACAGATTATTGATCACATTCAGGCCGGCGCGCCGGAACTGGCTGTGCAGGCCGTCAGAACGCATTTGCAAAAGACGCTGCGCTGGTGGGGTATCGTTGACAATAACGGTCAGGTATTTAAGACGGCCAGGTAAGGCCGGCCCGGGCTCCGGTCGCAGTATGGCAAGGCTGCCATGTCTGCACGGCAGCCTTTGGCGATGCTGGCGGCCCCATGTCTGTGTAGCGCATGCTTTTGTTCGATGAAGCCGGCATAGCGCGTGTCATACGCAGCCCTGGTCCGCGTCATTGAACATCCTGAAGTAAACCGGGTCATTATCGGGTTGACTCAGGGCGATACGCCGGTGGACCAGGCCGTGGCGCAATTGGCGCGCGCCTGACCGGGGATGACCATTGGTTCAGCCGGGTTCACTTTCTGCCGGCGCCGGCAGGGGCTGTGCTGGCCGACCGATCATACTGGGACCGGGTTCGGCCTGCATCCCGGGATAATCGGTCAGTGCATGAAGGCCCCGGCTTTCCTTGCGCTGGGCAGCACATGCAGCAATCAGCCAGGCGCAGTCCAGGCGATTGCGCAAATCCAGTCGCGCGGGCGTCCAGGGCTGTGGCGGCGTTTGCGCCAATTGCCTGCGCCAGCCTTCCAGCTGGTCAAGCGCCCGGCTAATGCCTGGCGTTGTTCGCATGATGCCCAGGTGCTTTCCCATCAGTTGCCGTATATCTGCTGCATCCGGCATAACAGGCGCGGCAGATGTCGCCGGCGCATCGACGTTGCCGTTGATCGCGTGCTGCTTCTTGGCGGCACGCGACGCGGTTGTCGTGGCAGATTGCGTGCTGCCGGCATGAATGCCTTGTTTCATAATGGCTTGCGCGCAATTTCGCCCGATCACAATGCATTCAAGCAGTGAATTGCTGGCAAGCCGATTGGCGCCGTGCAGGCCGGTATCGGCAACCTCGCCCACGGCATACAGGCCGTCCACATTGGTGCGTCCGCTCAAATCGGTCACAATGCCACCGCAGCAATAGTGTGCCGCCGGCGCAACCGGAATGGGCGCGCGGCTGATGTCCAGTCCCAGGCTAAGGCATGTCTGGTAAATCGTGGGGAAGTGCTCGCGAATAAAGCCTGCCGGACGGTGGGAAATATCCAGCCATACAGGTTGCCCGTGTTGCCTGCCTATTTCAGTATGGATGGCGCGAGCCACGATATCGCGCGGCGCCAGCTCGGCGCGCGAATCATAGTCAGGCATGAAGCGGTGTTTGGCGGCGTTCATCAGTACGCCGCCCTCGCCTCGTACTGCTTCGGAGATCAAGAAGGAGGCGGTCCCGGGCAACGCCAGGGCCGTGGGGTGAAACTGCACGAATTCCAGATTGGCAAGCCGGCACCCCGCCCGCCAGGCGATGGCCTGGCCATCACCGGTGGCCGAGGGCGGGTTGGTGGTGTAGGGGAACAGTTGTCCCAGTCCGCCGGTGGCCAGGACCGTGTGGCGCGCGTGGATGGCGAAGGTGTGCCCCGAGGCCGTATCCAGCGCCAGGATGCCCTGACAGGCGGATTGATCGGCATGCCCACGCGTCTTTAAGTCGTGCGTAATCAGTTCATGGGTGATCAGTTCATGCGCCGTCAATGCGTCAATGCACAAGGTATGTTCAAACACGTCCACGTTGGACCGCTGTCGCAGCTGTGTCTGCAACACAGACGTGATCGCAGCGCCGGTGCTGTCTGCTGCATGAACAATACGGCGATGGCTGTGGCCGGCTTCGCGGGTCAGATGCAATTGATCCGGGCCGGCAAGGGTAAATCGGACGCCTTGGCGTCTTAGCCAGTGAATCGCAGCCGGTGCGGCTTGCACAACGTGGCTGACGCTGGTCATATCACAGAGGCCGGCGCCGGCAACCAGCGTATCACGAATGTGGTTATCGGTATGATCTTCGGCGTCCAGCACCGCCGCTATCCCACCCTGGGCTTTGCTGCTGGCAGTGATCTCCAGCGACAGTTTGCTGACCAGGGCAATCCGCCTGCTTTCGGGAAGGCTCAGGGCCACGGACAGACCGGCCAGACCACCACCGACAATCACCACATCGTAATCACGGGCAGGCAGGTTCATCAGGCAGGTCCGATTTGAGAAAATAAATGGACATCGCGGCTCAGATCGCCGCTGGCACGAATGTTCTTTTTGTAGGCAGCGGCAAAGTCGAGCATGCGGCCGATGGGCTTAAGCGCCTGGTATCCCAGCTGCGGATCCAGCACAATTTCGCCGCTATGCGTTTGCAGACAGTTGGCCACGCCAGCCAAGCCGTTCATTGCCATCCATGGACAAAAGGCACAGCTCTTGCAGGTGGCGCTCTCGCCTGCCGTGGGGGCGGCAATGAACGTCTTGTCGGGGGCCTGCTTCTGCATTTCATGCACAATGCCCTGATCGGTTGCGACAATAAAGCTTGTGGCCGGCAACTCGGTCACGGCCTGGATCAGCCGGCTGGTGGATCCAACCACGTCTGCCAGGGCAACCACCGACGCCGGCGATTCGGGATGCACCAACACGCGCGCCAGCGGATTGGCTTTTTTCAACTCGGCCAGTTC
>DATGQC010000487.1:0-3957 GCA_035304425.1 Advenella sp. | reverse complement strand
TGCGCCAGAGAATCCGGCGCGGCATAAATGCCAAGCTGCAAGTCGCCTATATGCCGGGCTATCAGGGACTGATCGGTAAGTTCACCTCCCCGGACAACACAATCGACATTGTCATCAATCAGATCCACTACCCGGTCGCTCACGCCCATATCGAGCTGAATATCGGGATACCGTGCATGAAATGCGGGCAGTGCCGGCACCAGCACCATGCGCGCAAAGGGACTGGGCACATCCACTCGCAGCCGCCCCCGGGGCAGGGCCGCAGCGCTGGACAGGCTGGTTTCGGCATCGTCCATATCCGCCAGCAGCCTGATCACGCGCTCATAGTAGGCGGCGCCATCGGCGGTCACGTTGACCTTGCGGGTAGTCCGGTTCAGCAATCTGACGCGCAGGCGCGCCTCCAGCTGCTGCACCAATTGCGTGACGCTGGTTCGGCTCATATGCAGCGTCTCTGCCGCCCTGGTAAAGCTGCCGGTTTCCACCACCCGGACAAATGCCCACATCGCATCGATTCGGTCCATGTGTCCTCACTGTTCTAAGATTGTTTGTATTTTACAAACAGTGTTGGACAAAGTTGCCTGTTTATCCGTCAAAACAGAAACCATAGAATCTGCCGAATGTTGTTGTCGAGTCTGCCAGACTCATTAATGGAGAGAAGCTATGACAAAACGTGATGTGGTTTTTCCGCCTGCGCGCCAGGCACTGTATGACAAAAATCGCTATTCGCCAGCGATTCGGGCCAATGGTTTTTTGTTCGTTTCCGGCCAGGTCGGCAGTCGGGAAGACGGTTCCCCGGAACCGGATCTGCAGGCACAGGTGCGCCGCGCATTTGATAACCTGAACGGTATTCTGCAGGCGGCCGGCAGCGGTTTCGAAGATGTGATTGATGTAACCGTTTTCATGGTGGATCCGCAATCGACCTTCGAAACCATCTGGAAAGTCGTACCCGAGTATTGGGGTCAGGCTCCTTATCCGACCCTGACTGCAGTGGGCGTTACCTGGCTCTATGGTTTTGACTTCGAAATCAAGGTGATCGCAAAGCAGCCGGATCAATAACCCCACACATGGCCAATCGCCTGGCCAACGGTGATAGCCGGGGGTAAAAAGGCGCGGACGGCCCGGGCAAAGCCACGGGCCGTATCGGCATAGCCGTCAGACCCGATCAGCGAAGCGATCCCGAGAGTATGGAACCCGCTTTACCGGCCAGTTCCCGCAGGCTCATTTTCTCGGCGTTGAGCGTGATTTGTTCTTCCGGCTTCATGGCGGAATCGTAAACGACATCGCTGCTGATCACGCCATTTTCCAGTTTTCCAAGACCCGACATCGTTGCCATGAGTCCTGCCATGTTGGCAACCTCATCGCCTTTCTTGTGCGCCGCTTCCTTGTCCGTTGCGTCACTGACCAGAGCGCCGGCTGACACGACGTCACGGATCAGCCGGGTATCGGCTTTCAGCCCAAACGCCACTTTTTTCAGCGATCCGACCAGAAACGCAGTGTCTTGCGCCGTCTGTTCCTCGGGCTGGCCGGCGCCATCAAAATGGGCGGAAACCGTCAGCGCGCCTTCGCCGTTGGCTGTCTTCCATGAGAACGGCGACACACGTACTTGCAGCTTCTGACGTACCAGTCTGGTGAACAGCTCTGCATAATACTGCTCAATTTTCTGACTCTGCTGTTCAATGTTGTCGGGGGTTATATTAAGCGACCCCGCCTGTTGCCGGAATTTTTCCACCGCCTGGCGGTCCAGATGGTCGAAGGCGACATTCAGCTTGATGGCGCCGAAGTCGACCTTGTCCACCAGGATCTTGCCCAGATCGTAGCCCACGTTCAGATTCAGAAAATCGTTCACTTCTTCTGTTTTGACGTCGACCTTGAAGTCGGCTATTGACACTGCCTTATCGTTCTTGGGGTTGACCTGAAGCGTGCCGATGTTTACGGCCGCAGGACCCACGAACAACCCTGATGCGGTTTTGCTTGAACTACCCTGGCCTGTCACGTTTTCCAGGGAAAAATCAATGGCAGCGTAGTTAAACTGGATTGTCCCGGGCATATCGAACGTCATCTTGACGTTGGTAAAGTCTTTGTCTACGAACGATGTTACCGCTACAGGCGGGGACTTGAGGGTAACTTGTCCGAATTTCGCATCCAGCGCCTCCAATTTAGCGATGGAATGCACATTGCCGGAAAAATCGATGCGATCGCTTTGCACGTACGGCTCTTTGCCTCCTGCTGCGTCATACAGTGGCTTGGTTTTCTCGTCGTTGACCAGGGTCGTGGACGCAGTCGCGTAGCCGGTGACAAATTCACCGCGCAACAAGGCATTGAGCGAGAGCGGCCCGTGTTCGATATGGCTGTTGAGCAACACCTCCTTGGGCAGGGCCGACATTTCCGGCATGTTTATAGTAAGTTTATATACGGCATCAGAGGAAAAAACGCCTTTGTCATAGCTGACCGCTTCCACACTCATTCGCCCATCGCCTTCTTTTTTCAGATAGTCGTTGGTTTTAACCAGATAGTCGTCAAGCTGCTGCTGAATCTGCGTGCCCAGATACCAGCTTGATCCGGTCCAGACTGCACCGGCAGCAATAACAACACCAGCGACGATTGCGGCTTTACTCATCGAATGAATCCCTATAGATTGTGAAATACGAATGGGTTAAAAATGTCGACGCAATTATAGCGACCAAAACCCGGGGCGGCCACGTGCATCATGCTCGCCTTAACGTTATTTTAATCACCATAAAACGGCTATCCGTTGGTGATCATGATCGCGCATCATCACCAACGATTCACCCGCAAGCGCTCGGAAATCTGACGTGATCTTGCGATAGACCGCGATCTGACTATAATTGACTGGCACCGCCTTGCCTGCGTCGTGCAGCACGCGCGCTTAATCAAAACAACAGGAGACACACATGCGGCTATTCAGGTCACGGATTAACAACAGTGACAACACCAGCGATGATGCGCTCGCATCGTCTGGCAGACGTTACTTTCTGGCGGCCGGCTGCGCCTGCTGCGCAACCTATGCGTTAAACATTTCGCCTGCAGCAGCGCAGTCGCCTGACGTGCAACGCCATCTGGCGGCGGCGCGCACCGCCGCAGGCAGCGATCTCAAACAATTGCTGAAGCTGGGCGATGTGGCCTTGCCGGCCAGCGCCAAAAAGGGTCCATCGATCGAAGCGCTCATGGCGCAACCTGCGCCGCCACCAGGCCAGGCTTTCGATAACCTGTATTTCGTGGGTGGCAAATGGGTCAGCGCCTGGGCCATTGCCACATCCGACGGCATCATCCTGATCGACGCAATGAACAATGCTGATGATGCCGAACACGTGATCGTCGCCGGCATGCGCAAGCTCGGCCTGGATCCGGCGCAAATCAAGATGGTCGTTATCACGCATGGCCACGGCGACCACTACGGCGGCGCCAACTATCTGGTGGAGCATTTTCATCCGACAATCATCGCCAGCGACGCCGACTGGACCATGATGGAAACCAAGCTGGAGTTCGACGTGCCCAGCTGGGGCCGGCCGCCCAAGCGTGATATGGTGGTTGCAGACGGCGCCAAGCTGACGCTGGGCGACACCACCGTTGATATCGTAATGACGCCGGGACACACCATGGGCACCATCTCGGTGGCGTTTGACGTCAAAAGCGGCGGCGAAACGCATCGCGCTTTCCTTTGGGGTGGTACGTCATTCAATTTCGGCAAGCAGCCAAACCGCATGGAACGCCTGCAGGCTTATATTGACGCGACCGCCCGGGTGCGCGATATGGCAGGCAAACAGAATATCGACGTATTTCTGTCCAACCACAGCGGCATGGACCTGGCAGACGTCAAACTGGCGCAGATGAAAAAGGGCGGGCCCAATCCGTTCGTGATGGGCGTTGATACGACACAACGTGCGTTAACCGTCATGCATGAATGTGCGCTGGCGACCAAGGCGGCATGGAGTGTGT
>DATGQC010000486.1:0-4367 GCA_035304425.1 Advenella sp. | reverse complement strand
TCTTTGTCTATTTCACTGAAGCCAACCCCATGTGGGCGTTGCTGGTCTGCGCCATTGGCGGGGTGGTGGCCTATCAGGCAGGCATGCTCTGAGCGCCAGCCACTGCCAGAGATCCTCCAGCCCACGTGGCCTCATGCTGCGTGCCATGGTGGTCTCCCGCGCATTGAGCGCCACGCTAAAGAGGCCATTGTGCCCCGCGTTTGATCACCCGGCCGCAGCAAGCTAAAAACGCCCCGTTATATGCCCCAGTGCCTGCCCCGGCACCGCCCCCGGCCGGCCGGCGCGATCATCATTGCACGCCCACTGCCGCAAAACCCCGGTGCGCTGCAATATTCGTCTAAAATCACTCTTTTCCCCCCTTTTTTGTACTTACATTGCATCTTATGTCCCGCACGATTTTTGTTACCACGGCTCTCCCTTACGCTAACGGTTCGTTCCACATTGGCCACATCATGGAGTATATCCAGGCCGACATCTGGGTACGAAGCATGCGAATGGCCGGCCACACGGTGCATTTTGTCGGCGCCGATGACGCCCATGGGGCGCCTATCATGCTCAAGGCAGAAAAAGAAGGCATCACGCCCCAGGAACTGGTGGCCCGCTATGCGCAGGAACGCCCGCGCTACCTGAATGGCTTTCATATCAAGTTCGATCACTGGCACAGCACAGACAGCCAGGAAAACGTCGAACTGTCGCAGGCTATCTATCGCCAGCTCAAGGCTGCCGGGTTCATCAGCGCCAAGACCATTGAACAGTTCTATGACCCGGTCAAGAGCATGTTCCTGCCCGACCGCTACATCAAGGGCGAATGCCCCAAATGTCACGCTCCGGACCAGTACGGCGACTCCTGCGAAGTGTGCGGCGCCGTTTATGCCCCCACCGATCTGATCAACCCGTACTCCACGCTCACCAACGCGACCCCGGTACTTAAGTCATCCGAACATTTTTTCTTTAACCTGTCCGACCAGCGCTGCGTGGAGTTTCTGCAGGAATGGACCACCGGCGCCAACAGCCAGGGCAACAAGCGCCTGCAATCGGAAGTGCTGGCCAAGACCCGCGAGTGGCTGGGCAACGACGAGGGCAAAGAAAGCAACCTGAACGATTGGGATATCTCGCGCGACGCGCCCTATTTCGGCATTGAAATTCCCGATGCGCCGGGCAAATATTTCTATGTCTGGCTGGATGCCCCGGTAGGCTACCTGGCTTCGCTCAAAGCCTATTGCAAGCTTCAGGGCATCGACTTTGACGCCTTGCTGGACCCGGACAGCAGCACCGAGCAGGTCCACTTTATCGGCAAGGACATTGTGTATTTCCATGCCCTGTTCTGGCCTGCCATGCTCAAGTTCTCGGGCCGCAAAGTGCCCGACGCCCTGAATGTGCACGGTTTCATTACCGTGAGCGGCGAGAAAATGTCCAAAAGCCGCGGCACCGGCATTTCACCTGTGAAGTACCTGGATATCGGCATGAATGCCGAATGGATGCGCTACTACATCGCAGCCAAGCTCAATGCGCGGGTTGAAGACATAGACTTCAATCCCGATGACTTCATTGCCCGCGTCAACAGCGATCTGATCGGCAAATACATCAATATCGCCAGCCGCGCCGCCACCTTCATTACCCGTCATTTCGACGGCAAGCTGGGTTACGCCGGTGATGCGCAAACAATGACAACTGAATTAGCAACGCTGACCGAACAGGTACGCAGCGATTTTGAAAATCGCGAGTACGCCCGTGCGATCCGCAGCCTGATGGCGCATGCCGACAAAATCAACCAGGCATTTGACAGCGCCCAGCCGTGGGTGATGGCCAAAGGCATCAGCACCGCGGACGAGCAGCAAAAACTGGCATTGCAGGACGTCTGTTCACGCGCCATTGCCGGCTTCAAGGCCCTGTCCGTCATGCTGGCGCCCGTACTGCCTGCGCTGGCCGAACGTATTGCAACTGAACTGTTCGGCATGAATCGCGGCTTTAAGTGGAGCGATGCGGCCGAACTGCCCGACCATATTGCGCCCTTCAAGCACCTGATGCAGCGCGTTGAGCCGGCCATGCTCGACACCCTGATCGAACCCGATGCTCCTGCCGCAACCGATGATGTGGTGGCCGCTGCCGTTGCAGCAGCGCTGCCCGGCGGCGAGGCCATTGCAGATGTCATTACCATTGATGATTTTGTAAAAATAGATTTGCGAATTGCAAAAATTGTTAATTGCGAGCATGTGGAAGGCTCCAGCAAGCTGTTGCGCCTTACACTGGATGTGGGCGAAGGCAGAACCCGGAATGTATTTTCCGGAATAAAATCAGCTTATCAGCCCGAGGCCCTGATCGGAAAATATACGGTAATGGTGGCCAATCTGGCCCCGCGTAAAATGAAGTTTGGTGTCTCCGAAGGCATGGTGCTTGCCGCCAGCGATGCTGATGAAAAAGCCAATCCCGGTATCTATATCCTGGAACCATGGGAAGGCGCTCAGCCTGGCATGCGCGTTCGCTAACACGCCGGCCCCGTAAAACGGGCCGCACGCGCAGGCATCATGTTGTGGTCAACAATAAAAAGGGACGTAGAAACATATGGTTGGAACATGGTGCAGAAGCGGTTTTGGCCGTCTGAAAAAAACCGTCAGGCGCTCACGCCCGCTCATGTTTGTGAACGAGCTGATGCACCAGCCCAAATTTACCGGCGCCATCTGTCCCAGCTCTCGCAAGCTGGGACGCTATATGGCCAAACACATTCCGCTTAATCATGACGGTATCGTGATTGAGCTGGGCGGCGGCACCGGTGTTATCACACAAGCAATACTGGATCATGGCGTTCCGGCCGACAAGCTGATCGTCATTGAATTTTCCAACGTTTTTGCGCAGCACCTGCAACGACGTTTCCCGCACCTGACCATTATCAACGGCAATGCCGCCGACCTGGATGCCCTGCTGCCCCCGGGGGTACGCATCAATGCCATCGTCTCCAGCCTGCCGCTTATTTCCCTGCCGCCGGAAGTGCGCAGCCGTATCCTGCACCACTGGCAGACCCTGCTTAAAGATGACGGCCGCGCCATCCAGTTCACCTACAACCTGCGCCAGACACAATGGCAAACATCGCTGAAAGCCTGTCATTACAGCAGTGAAATCGTATGGACCAATGTGCCCCCGGCACGGGTCATGACATTCCGCTTCGCAGCCTGAGCACGCCGCGCCCGCTGGGCGAATGCACTACAATGCAGGTTTTCGTTGTCCGGGCACCCTCTGCCGTCCAGCCCCCACCCGGGCCGGCCGCTCGCGCCCGCACAAGAAGCCAGACTTTGTACGCCCTTGCCCCTAGACCATGACCATTGCAGATCCTGATAAAAACGCTGATACCCCCACCACAGCAAACCCCGACGCCAGTCACGATACCCCCGACGCGTTAAAAGAACGCCATATTCGCAGCTTCGTGCATCGCCGCTCGCATATGACGCCGGGCCAGAAACAGGCGGTTGAGCTGCATATGGACAAATGGGCGTTGCCCTACCAGGCCCGCCTGCTGGATTACGAGCAGGCTTTTGGCCGGGTCGCCCCCACCATTCTGGAAATCGGCTTTGGCATGGGCGAAACCACACAGAAAATTGCCCAGTTGCGCGCCGATGAAAATTTCCTGGGCGTCGAGGTCTTCAACGCGGGCGTCGGCGCATTGCTCAAACGCATTGAAGAGTCTGGCGTGAGCAATATTCGCATTATCCAGCACGATGCGGTCGAAGTCGTACAAAACATGATCGCGCCGGGCAGCCTGGCCGGCGTGCATATTTATTTTCCCGACCCCTGGCCGAAAAAACGCCATCACAAGCGCCGTCTGGTGCGACCCGAATTTATAGCGCTGCTGGCCAGCCGCATCAAACCGGGCGGCTATATCCATTGCGCGACCGACTGGGAAGACTACGCCGTGCAAATGCTTGAAGTGCTAAGCGGCGAAGCGTTGCTGCGCAACACCTGTGCAGATTACGCCCCCAAACCCGATTACAGGCCCCAGACCAAATTTGAAACCCGCGGCCTGCGCCTGGGTCATGGCATTCGTGATCTGGTATTCAAGCGCGTCTAATCGCTTTTAGCATCTCGTTTCTTTCAAGGACTTTTGCATGTATCCGCCCATTGAACCCTATCAGACCGGCAAACTTGATACCGGCGACGGCCACCAGGTGTACTGGGAGCTTTGCGGTAACCCTCAAGGCAAACCGGCCGTATTCCTGCACGGCGGCCCTGGCGCCGGTTGTGGCACGCATCATCGCCAGCTGTTCAACCCGGAGCATTACAATATTCTGTTGTTTGATCAGCGCGGTTGTGGTCGCTCTACGCCTCACGCCAGCCTGGAAAACAATACCACGGCGCACCTGATTACCGATATTGAA
>DATGQC010000485.1:0-6891 GCA_035304425.1 Advenella sp. | reverse complement strand
AAATCCGCATCGTATCTGATGGCTTTTCCTCGCCCATTGGCGCCTCCGTCAAAGCCCGATGTCACGCGTGACGGCTGCGTGTCTCGGACGGCAATTCGCCGAACAGGGCTTTGTAATAGCGTGAAAACAAACTCATATGCCAGAATCCCCACTGGATGGCGATATCTGCAATGGAATTGCCCGACAGTTTGCCTGTCTGCAGGTCGGCGCGGACACGATTGAGCCGGATATTGCGAATGTAAGATACCGGCGTAATGCCAAGTACCCGCATAAAGGCGTGGTTCAGCGTTCGGCGACTTACATTGAGTTCCCGGCACAGCTCGCCAATGCTTGGCGGGCATAGCGGCGAAGCCAGGGTGCGTTCGCGAACCCGATTCACCAGATAGCGATGAATCCGGATATCGGTGGTGCGGTGCGACAGGGGCTTGACCGAAGCCAGCGCCTGTACGCACTCAGACATGATATCGTCTTCAAAGTGGCTCCAGGCGGCATGATTCGGCGTAATGCGCGCCATGGGAGGCAGATGTAAAAAGAATTCATTGAACATTCTGCGCATCGAATCTGCCTGCGCCTGCTCCAGCCGTTCTACCGGCCGTATTTTTCCGAACACGCATTGCAGATCAATCTCAAGCATCTGCTCGGCATATTCATCCAGACGCTCGGCGTCAATAACGGCCACCGAAATTTCAGATTGATGCGAGGTGCGGAAAATCAGTTCGGCGTTTCGGTCCAGTGTAATGAGTGCGTCTTCTGTCAGCGCAACCGAACCCCAGTGAGAATCTCCGGTGACTTTGCCGGCCAGGCCTATGACATATGTGTTGGCCGGGGCACAGGCCAGTTCATCCACCGAACAGGTCATGGACTCGCGAAACAGCTGAATACCCCGAGTGGCAATGCTGTCAACCTCGCCATGAAAACTGCCCGCAGACAACTGGGTATAGTCCTGTGACCAGAAAGGCAGGGCCTGCGCCTGCTGCAGGACATCGCGATTGCGCAACCGCACTGCTGACATGGATTTAGCAGGAAGCGCCTGTCGACCGACAGAGAATCCCTGATCCGGTGTAGCCATTGTCTAATCCTCCAGTCCCCTTATGGTCGTTCAACGTCTTGTGCGCTGATGCTGACCGGTATTATTCACCCTGAGAGTAGGCCGTTTTTTACAGAAGCGATAGTAAAAATCGGCAACCCTTTTGATGTTTTGATATTGCCAGCCTGTGCATTTTTAATCGACAAGGGTAAACCCGTAATCGAAAGATGCCGATAAGTGCTATTGATTGACCGTGTGTAACGGTAACCTTCATCGCAAGCAGTACGCAAATAACACAAATGTGATGGAGGGGCTACAGATGATAACCACAAACCATGATGCAACCGTGTCCACCAGCCTGCATTCGGCAGAATCAACGGAGCGCGTGCTCGATTGTATTTCCTTTGCACAATCCCAGTCTTGGCAAGCCCGCTTGTTGCTGACTGTGCTGGCGCTGATTGCCGGAACAGCGATAGGCCTCATGCTGGATGCGTCGGGCTCGCAGGCGCTGTCGCTGACGTTGGTTTTATGGCCACTGGCATTTTGCGGCGGGCTGCTTTCCACCTGGTCGCCTTGCGGATACTCAAGCCTGAGTCTGCTGCGTCCGCAGACCGGTTATAGCCTGCGCAGCGTGCTGGCCTGGACCCCGACCATACTGATGCATGCGCTGGGCTATCTTGCCGGTGCGCTCATGCTGGGCGCGTTGCTGGGTGGTGCAGGCATACTGGTATCGGCACGCGAACTGCTTGTGCCCGGAACAGTCGTGCTGGCCATACTGGCGTTTTGCTATGGTGCACATCAGTTCGATTTCCTGCGCATGCCCTATCCGCAACGCCGCGCGCAGGTACCACATGATGCGCGCTTTCGCTTTCGGTCCTGGATAATCGGGCTGTTATACGGCTTTGCGCTTGGCACTAATTACTCTACTTATGTGCAGACGCCGATTCTCTATATTGTCACGCTGGCAGCGGCGCTAAGCGGAGATATCTCATTCGCTATTGCAACGGTATGCGTGTTCAATGCGGGTCGCTTTTTACCCATGCTGGTCAACCTGTTTCCGGTAAGCGATCGCAGCGTGCAGGGTTTTTTGGCGAAATATCAGGAAAGGGCGGTAACGGCAGACGGTTTTCTGTTGATCACGGCCGCAGCTGCGGCGCTGGTTGTGAGTTTGGTGTAAGGGGGCAGGCGCACGTGCGACCTGCATATAACAGATACAGCGGGAGAGACAAATGAAGACAGATGGATTGGTGGTAAAGACAAGCAGGGCCGGCCTGCATGCGCGTGCCGGATGGGTGCTGTTGACGGCGTGCTCGGCGCTGGCGCTGGCGGGAGCCGCGGCGGCTGCCGAACCCAAGATACCGACTCAGCTAGGTAAAGAGATTACCTCGACCTTGCAGGATGAACCCATCATCCTGTCTGCGCCGCCCAGCAATGCCAAACGGGTGTATGTGACTGATCCCGGGCATTTCAATGTGACTTCGCAAGTATTTTCAATTGATGGCGAGAAAAGCAAACTCTTGGGCATGACCGATGCAGGCAAGTTGCCGCATGTGATGGCGTCGCATGACGGCAAGTTTTTTGCTGTGGCCAATACGCTTTTTGCGCGGATAGCACGAGGGCAGCGAAATGATTACATTGATCTGGTAGACGCCCAGACACATGATCTGATTGCCGAGATCGATATCCCGGAAGGCCGGTTTCTGAGCGCGACGCTGGAGCGCATGGCAACGTTGTCCAACGACGATAAATTCCTCCTGTTCCAGCAGTTTTCCCCATCGCCTGCGGTAGGAATTGTCGATGTAGCCAATAAATCGTTCGTCAAAATGGTGGATGTACCCGATTGCTACCACTTGTTCCCTGCCGCGCAAAATACGTTCTACATGCACTGCCGAGACGGGTCGCTGTTAAAAGTGGGGTATGACGGCAAGGGAGAAACCAAGCAGGAAAACACCAAGGTCTTTCATCCGGAGGACGACTATCTGTTTAACAACCCGGCCTATTCGGCAAAGGCAGGGCGGCTTGTCTGGCCCAGCTATGAGGGCAATATCTATCAGGCGGATCTGACCGCTGATGGCGCAACCTTTGCCAACGTGTTCAATGCGTTTACCGAGGAGGAGCGCAAGCAAAAGTGGCGTCCCGGCGGCTGGATGACTGTGACTTATCATCGCCCCAGCGATACGATTTACCTGCTGGCGGATCAGCGCGAAAAATGGACGCACAAATTGCCAAGTCGCTTTGTTTTTGCGTTTGAAGCGAAAACCGGAAAACGAATCGGCAAAATCGAGCTTGGCCACGAGGTGGACTCGATCGGTATTAGCCAGGACGACAAGCCCGTACTTTATGCCGTGTCGGCTTTAGACCGGGCGTTGTATCTGTACGATCCGGCCACGGGCAAACAGACTGGCACGGTCGACGAACTCGGTAAAGCGCCGCTCATGCTTACCGTTCCGGAATTGTGAGGCCAGAATGAACATGATATCGAATCCGCTACTTTTCATGCTGGCAAAATTTTTCCTGGTTTTTGTGCTGATCGCCGCGGCGTTACCCAAGCTGCGGGACCGGGATGAGTTTCATGGCGTCGTGGTGAACTATCGTATCTTGCCCGACGTGCTGGCCTTTGCGTTCGCCCGCATGCTGCCGTATCTGGAATTGTCGTTGGCGGCGCTGCTGCTGGTCAACGTAGCTACGGCGTATGCAGGCGTGTTTGTTGCATTGCTGTTGTTGTCATTTGCTATTGCAATTGGCATTAACCTGGCGCGCGGCAGAACCCATATCGATTGTGGTTGTTTGCGTGGTGCTGAGCGTGGCAACGGTATTGGTCTGTATCAGTTTGTCAGGCCTGTCGTGCTTGCCATAGCGGCGCTGTACGTGGCGTACGCGGCCAGCGCAGGGGTCGCTGCAACGCTTGGCGAAACCGTGCTCGCCCTGGCCGCCGCTGCGATGACAGCCATTCTATATACCGGTGCGGATATGCTTTCATCTCTGTCACCTGCCAGTTCTAATAATTCTTAATCTCAATGGGAAATGGAGACATCATGAATACAACCTTGCTTATCGCTTCCAACGTAATGCTCTGGCTCGGATTCATCGGATTGGCGGTTCTGGTCATGGGCCTGATCCGTCAAATAGGTTTGCTGCACGAACGCTCAGCGCCGCTGGGGGCCATGATGCTGGACCATGGTCCGGATATCGGCGAACAGTCTCCGGTGTTTCAGGTGGATGATTTCCATGGCGTGCCGCTCACTGTCGGTCAGGCATTAACCCCGGGTCGCCCCAGTCTGCTGATGTTCACCGGCCCGACTTGTCCGATTTGCGCAAAGCTGTTTCCCATTATCCGCTCAGTGGCACAGCGCGAGGGGGCCGATATTGTGCTGGTTAGCGATGGCAATGCGGCAGACCATCGCAAGTTCCTGGCCGAGCACGATATGGGCGAGGTGCGGTATGTGGTTTCGGCCGAGATCGGCATGAAGTTCCAGGTCGCGAAGATTCCTTATGGCGTTCTTCTGGACGAGCAGGGCGTGATTCTGGCCAAAGGTCTTTGCAACACGCGCGAACATGTCGAAAGCCTGTTTGAGACCGTGCGTCTGGGACATCATTCCCTGCAGAAATATATGCGTGAAAAAATGGTTCAGCCGGCAGATATCGCGCCCCAGCTGCATTGAATCCCAACGTTAACCAGACAAGCGCTTGTATAGAGCGAGGAGATCGTCATGAAAAAAACCAACAATTTCGATAATGGAATGGAGAGGCTCAGTCGCGTTGCTGCCAGCAAAATTGGTCGACGCAGTTTTCTGGGCAGGCTGGGCGCACAACTGGCTGGCGCGGCGTTGCTGCCGCTGCTGCCGGTTGATCGGCGCGGACGGCTGAACAATGCGCATGCCGAAACCACGGGCTCGCTGGGCCGTGAGGGCTGGAAGCCGCAAGACACCAATTCACAGGCTTGCGACTATTGGCGTCACTGCTCAATTGATGGCAACATCTGCGATTGTTGCGGTGGTTCTCTGACCAATTGTCCCCCAGGGTCAAAACTGTCGCCCAGTTCCTGGGTGGCCAGTTGTCATAATCCGGGCGACGGCCAGAGTTATCTGATCGCGTACCGGGATTGTTGCGGCAAACAGACTTGCGGACGCTGTAACTGTGTCAATACGCAGGGCGAACTGCCGATCTACCGGCCTGAGTTCAACAACGACGTGGTCTGGTGCTTTGGCGCGGAAGATGATTCCATGACGTATCACTGCACCATCTCGCCGATTGTCGGCAAGGCTAGTTAGCCGTCGCAGTCAAAGGTGAGCGATTGTGAGCAAAGGCAAGCAACAAAGCGGGCGCATGTGGCCGGGTCTGATTCTGCTGGCGGTATTGCTTGCCTGTGTGCAGGGGCCAAAGCTGCGCAATGCTCACGGCGCCGCGCCTGATACTGCCGAGTCAATGCGGTCGCTCAAACAGAAATACCAGCGGCCGCAATCGGTGCCTTATCCTGCAGAAAATGCCCATTCGCAAGCCAAAGAGGAATTAGGCCGCAAGTTGTTTTTTGACACACGGCTCTCGCGTGCCGGCCGATCATGTGCCACCTGCCACGATCCTGCTAAACGCTGGAGTGATGGCCTGGCTCAGCCTGTGGGTTCCGAGCAACAGGAATTCGCCCGTAAAACCCCGACGCTGCTCAATAGCGCCTGGCTCTCCGCTCTTATGTGGGACGGACGCGCCAGTACGCTGGAACAGCAAGCGGTCATGCCGATTACGGCCGCGCATGAAATGGATATGCCGGTGGCGCTGCTGGTGGAGCGGATCAACACGCTGGACGATTACCGGCGACCGGTGCAGCGCGCTTACGGGCGGGTCCGGCATATCACTGTCATGCATATCCAGCAGGCGCTGGCGACTTTCGAGCGCACGCTGGTATCGCCGCGTACCGATCTGGATCGCTGGATCGACGGCGATGCGCAGGCGCTGAGCGCACAAGAGCAGCGTGGCTTTGCTATCTACAATGGCAAGGCCCGTTGTAGTGCATGCCATAGCACCTGGCGTCTGACGGACGATGGGTTTCATGACATCGGACTGGCGAGTGCTGATCGTGGCCGTGGAAAGTTCACGCCGCCACAGGTGGTGGGCATGCAATATGCTTTCAAGACACCGACGTTGCGAGAGTTGAACGACAAGGGGCCGTATATGCATGATGGGTCTATCGACTCGCTGCTTGCGGTGATCGCGCACTATGAGGAGGGCGGCATTGACAGGCCCAGTCGTTCTCCGGAAATGAAACCCTTTACGCTGACCGAACAGGAGCGGGCCGATTTACTGGCGTTTTTGCACGCTATCGGTCGCAATCCCGATTCGCAGGCAGTCGGCGGCAGCAAGGAGAAATGAGTTATGCACAGTTATCGTCGGCGCAGATTGACAGGACTGCTTGCGTTAGCGCCAATTGTGGCCGCCGCTCCGGCGTTGCTGATTTCGCGTGTTGCCGGGGCAGCCCCTGCGGAACATGTCCTGACATTGAATCACCATGAATTGAGCAAACCGGATTTCAAGGCAAGCGTGGGTGATCGCATACGCATCGTCAACGGCGCCGATATTGCGCATAGTATTTACGTGACCTATGACGATGGCAAGATCGTTTCCCTGGATACGCAGTTGCCGGGTACGGAGAAGTCCTTCGTGTTGGAAGCCGCGGGCACCGTCGTGTTGCGGTGCTGGATTCATCCTGTTATACGGCAGGCGCTGCAGGTTACGCCGGCGCGATGAACAACCAGCCGTTGTTAGCCTTAACAGCTTGGCAGCGTTTCGGATCATAGCGGGTTATAGCCGCCGAAACAGCCCCGGATAATCCACGACCAGTCCATCCGCGTCCACCTCCAGCTCGGCAGAAA
>DATGQC010000484.1:0-3796 GCA_035304425.1 Advenella sp. | reverse complement strand
GCTGGTGGTCTGGCCTTGAACTGAAAGTCCGCTGGCCTGGTTGCTGCGTCATTTACGGTCCGGTTCGGATCAATCATCAGGGCTGCGATCGCGCCTATCAACAGTAAACCGCCGGAAATAAGAAACGGCAGGGTATAGTTTCCCGTTGTCTGGATCAGGAACCCGAAGACCACGGGTGAAATAGCGCCCGCCAGGCCGAATCCTGAATTCATCATGCCGCCAGCTGTGCCCGCATACTTGCCGGCAATATCCATGGGCAAGCTCCACAAGACCGGATTGGTCAGCTCAAGAAAGAAAAAGCAGGCGGAAATAAGGACGATTGCAATAAGCGGATCACGGATGAATATCATGGGCGTAATACACAGGAACGCCAGAAACAGGCCCAGTGAGAGTACGGATACGCGGGCAAAGCGCAGGCGTTTGGTGCGGATATACAGCTTATCTGAAATTACCCCGCCAAGGGTATCGCCGATCACACCGGCCAGCAGCGGCAGCGTCGTAAACAGTGCCATCGCTTTCAGATCGAACCCCCTGTCGTCCTTCAGGTAGGAGGGCAGCCAGGTCAGGAATACCCAGAGGGACCAGCCGTAGCAAAAATCCACAAAAGTAACCAGCCACATTTTGCTGATCATGTCTTTCCAAGGGGTTTTACCTGAAGCCTTGTTCTTGCGGGCCGGCTCGCCGATTTCCTCCAGTTCTGCCGGGGTAATGGTTTTGTGTTGATGGGGGGTATCGGTAAACAGCAGCAGATAGGCCAGCGTCCATAACAGGCTGATCGCGCCCAGCACAATAAACGCCTCGCGCCAGCCGGCGTAATACACAATGGCCAGAACAACGGGCGGAGTGATAGCGCCGCCCAGCCGGGAAAAACTATGTGTAATGCCCTGGGCAAAACCGCGAGAGGATTTGGGCATCCATGAGGTCATGGCGCGCGTGGCTGTGGGAAAGGCGCCTCCTTCGCCTACGCCCAGCAGTACGCGCATAATCACAAGTGCCGTCAGACCGCCGATAAACCCGGTCAGCAATGTGGCCAGGCCCCAGATCAGCGAAAGGATAAGCAGAATTTTTTTCGGCCCGAATCGATCAGCCAGCCAACCGCCCATTATCTGCATAACCAGATACGGATAAGCAAAGGCGGAAAAAATGAAGCCCAGTTCTGTTGGCGACAGATTGAACTCTTCGGCAATGAAGGGTGCTGCGACGGCGATATTGACCCGGTCTACATAGGCAATGAAATACATTGCACACAGCAGGCCCAGTATCATATGTCTGGTTTTTATGTTTCTGATCATGGTGTCTCCTTGATGATTGAATCATGTTTTCTATACCGACAATTTCTACAGCTCCAGCAATTTCAGGCGTTGCACCTTTCCTGAGGGTCCTCTTGGCAACTCCGTGACAAAACG
The DNA here is from genome assembly GCA_035304425.1 of Advenella sp. GTDB lineage: Bacteria > Pseudomonadota > Gammaproteobacteria > Burkholderiales > Burkholderiaceae_B > Advenella. The sequence goes on along the minus strand of DATGQC010000484.1, from coordinate 2,390 downwards.
GAACGCGGCAGGCGATTTGTAGCTGCCCAGCTCCTTGATACAAAACTGATTGATGTCCTGGATAAGATCATCGTCGTTTCGGGTGGTCATGCGTTTTACGATATAAGCAGCGATATTCTGGCCATAATGCTTGTCGTCTATTCCAACCACCGCGGCATCCAATACGTCCGGATGGGCCAGTAAAATTTCGTCGATCTCGCGCGGTGCGATGTTCTCGCCGCCCTTGATAATCAGCTCCTTGACGCGCCCGGTAATAAAATAAAAGCCATCGTCATCCCGGTATCCCAGATCGCCGGTGCGCAACCAGCCGTCTGCAGTAAACGCTTTTTGAGTCTGTTCGGTTGATTTGTAATAACCGAGCATGACATTGTCGCCCCGGACCAGAATTTCCCCTTTTTCTCCTGCCGGCAAATCCTTGCCTTGCTTGTCGACAACCCGGGCCTGTACGCCGGAGGGCCGACCGATACTGCCTATCTTGCGTTGTGCCGGATCATATGGATTGCTGAATATGGGCGCTGCCGTTTCTGTCATTCCCATGGTCTCGATAATGCCGATGCCGAATTTTTCCTCGAATGATTTGTGATGAAATGGCGCCAGCGCAGCCGATGCAGAACGGCAGAAACGGATTTGGCTGCGGTCAACGGCGCAATGATTTTCATCGTTGATCAGATAGCTGATGATCGTGGGCACGGCATTGATCCAGGTGCACTGGAATTGTTGAACCCTGGACCAGAAATGCGTGGCCGAGAATTTGCAATCAATAATGACAGCCGCGCCGGAAAGCAAGGGCGTCAATATGTTTACTACAAGCGCATTAATGTGATACAGCGGTAGTACGCAAAGACAGCGATCCGATTTTTCCAACCGGTGTTCGCTGGCAATGGCCCGTGCACTGGCCAGCAGATTCGTATGGCTGAGTACGACGCCTTTGGGGACGCCGGTTGTGCCCGAGGTGTACATGAGCAGAGCGGGTAAGCCGGCGCTGACCGGGTCGCTGCTGCTCGTTGGCAGTGGAGCGAGCGTCAGGGTCGGTAACGTGGCCGCATCCGGCGCTGTGGCGATGATCATCGCCTGGGCGCCACTGGCTTTCAGTGCGGCGCTGACCACCGGTTCCAGCTCCGTGGTGGTAAAGATGATCCGGGTATCGGCGTGTCCGAGAATATAGGTCAGCTGTTTTTCCTGGCATAGCAGGTTAATCGGATTGACGACAAAACCGCCGTACATGGTGGCAATAATGATTTTGGCCGTGTTGACTCCATTGGGCATGAACACCGAAACCGTGTCGCCACGCGCAATGCCCAGCGCTGCCAGCTGCCTGGCGAAGACTTTGCACTCATTTGCGATGTCGCCATAGGCCATCGCCTGCCCGTTGATGGCGTCGACAAGATAGGGGTCGCTCGTCCATGTTGCCGCGTTCCGGTCAAGCAGGCCGGTAATGGTTGTGGTGGTTTCAGGCATGATGAAATTTCTCCAGGTAGTCTGCAAACATGGTGTCCGCCTGGGGTTCTCTGGCGGCAATCGTTTCAACCACGCGTGTGATATTCATATAGTGGCGGTAATTCATGTTGTCGGAAAAGCTGTTGCCGCCCCAGGTGCCGCAACCCATTGACAGAGAAAACGGCAGGCCGTTGTCAAAATTGCCGCCCGTGGCAAAACAATGCGCCTGGTTGACGATCACCCGGGATACCGGTAACGTCATGCCCAGTTCCTGTGCGCGCTCGGTCCGCACCGTATGCAGCCCGATAGAGTGACCTGCTCCCATATAATCGTAAATACCGCTGGCAATGCGTTTCGCATGGGCAAAATCAGAGGCTTTATAAACGGTCAGAACCGGCGCAAGTTTCTCGCCGGAAAACGGATGTTCCGGCCCGAAACCAGCCTCTTCGACCATCAGAAAGCGAGGCGCGCCGTCGGTTTGCGCGCCGCCGATTTGTGCGGCCTGCATGATATGCGCGGCATCCTTGCCGGAAAACACCGAGCTCAGCTTGCCCTCATGCCACATGAGTTCCTGCAGGCGCTGCTTATCCCGATCGTCAAGCAGCACGCCGCCTTCAGCGGCCAGCGCCGCCAGCATGGCGTCATAAACCGATGCGTCGATAATGACGCTATTTTCCGACGAGCAGCTGGTGGCGTTGTCAAAGGTCTTGGACTGACGAATCAGACTGGCTGCGGCCTGCAAATCGGCTGATTCGTCCACGATCACGGTGACATTGCCTGCGCCGACGCCGAAGGCCGGTGTGCCGCTGGTATGGGCCATGCGTACGTTGGCCTGGGATCCGGTTGCGACAACCAGATCGGCGTGCTGCATCAAAGCGGCGGTTGCGGCCTTGCTGATAGGCTCGGGCAGCATTTGCACCAGGTCCCGGGGGACACCGATACGGTCAAATTCG